>CAZXVN010000366.1:0-2267 GCA_964643945.1 uncultured Lentisphaeraceae bacterium
CCCCGCTGCAGATAGAACTTCAGTTGATTGCCGGCATACGTCCAGAAATCACCCGAAGTCGAGACCAGATTGTTGAGGTTGGCATACGTCATCGTCACGACGAAGTCGCCCGTGATGAACCCGCCATCCTGGGTGATCTTACGCATGGTCGGCTGACCCAACAAACTCAACCCGGCACTGAATCTCTGCCGGTCCGAACCGGCGATCCGTTGAAAGGTGACGCCTTGCGCGTCATTGAAATTCGTGCAGTAGCCGGCGGGGAACGACGTCCACAGCCCCCAGTAGTTGGTGTCCACCCCCTTGGTGAAGTCGCTGGTGAAGGTGCCTGCGCGGGCCTGCAGGCCAACAGCCATAGCGATAGCGAGGATCAAGATCCGGCAGACAAACGCTGCTTCGGATGAAGCACGCCAGGAATGACGGTGTCCAGTGCGCGTTGCTCGGAGTCGACAGAATGCCGGCATTACGGCTTTCGGGGCAGGAGGATTCATAGGTGAAGCTTTCTGTTTACGCATGCTCACTACCGCAGTCATCGCGCCCCGCACCTCGGCAGAGGCAACAACTGAACATCATCCAAGTGGTTTGACTATGCGCCTTCGGTAGACAGAAGTCAACCCTTGTGAATTAAAAAACTGCCCAGTTTCCCGCCGCGTGTGCTAAAGTGGAAACAATCATGAAAAAAGCGAACCGGCTGCGTCCCGTGCTCATCGAACGGTCTTTCACCAAACATGCCGAGGGCTCGGTGCTGATCAAGCAGGGCGACACCTGGGTGCTCTGCACGGCCAGCGTCGAAGAGCGAGTCCCGCCGTTTCTCAAGGGGAGCGGCAAAGGCTGGGTCACGGCGGAATACAGCATGCTGCCGCGCAGCACGGTGGACCGCAAAGACCGCGAGATCAAGAAGGGCAGGCCCGATGCGCGCAGCACCGAGATCAGCCGCCTCATCGGGCGGGCGCTGCGCGCCGCCGTGGACATGGAGAAGCTCGGCGAACGCTCCATCACCATTGACTGCGACGTGCTGCAGGCGGACGGCGGCACGCGGTGCGCCTCGATTACGGGCGGCATGGTGGCGCTCGCCGACGCGCTGGCGTGGCTGAGGAAACAGGGCAGGATCAAGGCCGACCCGCTCAAGCACTTCATCGCGGCGGTCAGCGTCGGTGTCTGCGACGGCCAGCCGACCCTGGATCTCGACTACCTTCACGACTCCTCGGCGGAGGTGGATCTGAACGTGGTCATGACAGACGACGGGCGTTTTGTGGAACTGCAAGGCACGGCCGAACAGGAGCCTTTTACGGAAGAGTCCCTTGACGCGCTCAAGGTCTTGGCGCGCCAGGGCATCAACGCGCTGGTGAAGCTGCAAAAAGCGGCTTTGAAGAAGTAACGTCGAACTCCGAACGTCGAACATCGAACGTTGAAGGCATGGACAAAGGAGGGCAGGAATGAAGACAAACTATGTGCTGATCGACTTCGAGAACGTCCAGGTCAAATCGCTCGCCCTGCTTAAGGACGACACCTTTCGCGTGTGTGTGTTTCTTGGTCCGGCCAACTCGAAGCTGCCGGTCGACTTGGTGCTCGCCATGCAGAAGATGGGTTCGCGGGCCATGTACATTACCCTTGAAACGTCCGGAAAGAACGCGCTCGATTTTCACATCGCGTACTATCTGGGCGTGATGTCCAGGGACGATCCCGACGGCTCTTTCCACATCATTTCGAAAGACAGCGGCTTTGACCCCCTGATCCGGCACCTCAAGGGCAAGAAGATCTTGGCGTCGCGGTCTGCGTCGATTGAGGAGCTGCCCTGTCTGGCTGTGGCCCCATCACCGCTGCCGCATCCGGCGCCGCATGCTCAGCCGCCTCCGCCGATGCACCATCCGGCGCCGCCGCTGCACCATCCGGCGCCGAAGGAGATTCAGCATCATGCACACGTTGCGCCTGCGGTTCCCCCCGAGAGCCTGATCAAAGCGGCCCTGGGGGATTTGATCAAACGGAAGGCTTCTCGCCCGAGAACCTTGAGAACCCTGCTCAGCACGATCCATGCGACCTGCGGCAAAGAGCTTTCGGAGGCTCAGATTCACGCGATCTATCAGACGTTGGTCGCGCGCGGCCATGTGACTACCGAGGGCACCCGCGTGACGTACAGCCTGCCGCCGTCATAAGGAGAGTTATGAACAACTGTCGCGATTGTCGCCACGAGGTTTCCGAACAAGCCTGTCTTTTCCCGCATTGGGCCCGCCCCTTCCGGCCCAAGGAAAATGGGGAGGGTGGGGGTTTGG
>CAZXVN010000367.1:0-17509 GCA_964643945.1 uncultured Lentisphaeraceae bacterium
CTCGTTCTGAACGGTCGGAACCGGGTGCTGATTGTCAGCACGGGTCACGGTCATACACGCCCCCTCGAACGGGCTCTGCACCGTGCAGGTGTTGCCCTTTTCGCTGAATATCCGCACCGAATCCACCACCTGCCCAGCGGCACGATATTTCGCCTCGACAAGGAACGCTCCCATTGCCCGCAGTCTCTTGAACTGAGCGTCGACGGCTTTATCCCAGTTGGGGAAAAACCTGATGACGCCGTCATGGCTCTGCACCAGCATGTTATTGATGGCTTCAATGATTCCCGCGATCTCAATACCGCCTCCATCCTTTTGGGATATGATGCCGTTCGGCTCCGGTTTCCAGACCTTGATCGCCTTTATCACACGATCCGGACGGTAGCCGGCCCTGACGGCCATGACGAACATCATTCCGAAGTCGTTGCCATTCTGCCAACCACACCATCGCTGAGGGTAAAACATATTGCCCTTATCCAGCGTATTGCAGGTGGCGATCTTGTATGCCGGCAATGTCGAGTAGCTGATGTTGTCAAATGTCGTTGTGAACATGATGCCGGTATTCCTGGCGCCTCCCTGATAATGCAAGGCTTCCATCACGTCGTGGATTGCGTCCGGCCTGAAAGTCACCGTATTCCCCCATGCCTGGAGCGGATACTTGCTCATGTTGTCAAGGATATCCTGCCAGTGGGCTCTGCGGTCGGCGTCTCGCCCGAGTTCTATGCTTGCGGCTATGCTCTCCCGGTACAGGAATCGTATGGCGCCAAGACTGAACATGTCATTTTTCGTAAACCAGTCCGCCCCTTCGTGGACAGAACCGTATACGTCGTATCGCCCGTCTACCGGCTTCCCGATGTAATCGTCAAAGAAATCCGCGACTTCCCGCAATAACGGATAACAGGTGTCGGCCAGGAACGCGCGGTCTTGTCCATACTTCCACTTCCACACGATCGGCAAAATGCCGAACACCGCGTTGGTGGCCATACAGCAATCCTCCTCCCCATATGAGCCGCCCCCGGCTGACGGTGTCCCGTGGGAGGTGAATGAACCTTCGAACTCAACGCCCCTGCAATTCGCGGGCATACGGGCTGCGATTTGAGGCGAGACCCACCTGTTGACGACCCTCTTTCGGCCTGTGGTACCCGAGTAATATTTTATCGTTTCAATATAGGGATCGACCAGGTTGACGTGGTTGGCTGAAAAGGTGCCGTAATAGGGATTCTGCGCGTTGTAGTTCATTCCCAGATTGCTGAACCACATCATGTCGTCGGCGCGGTTCCACGGGCCCCAGTGGCCGGGCGCTTTCCCGGGACCGTTATCGCTGCCGCTTCGCGCGCAGGAGCCAATCAGATACAAATGGTTATACCAGTATTTCTGAACGTCATCGCCCAGCTTGATATAGGACCGGAGCCAGAAATTCCTCCACCACGCTTTATTCTGAGAGTAAATCTCAGCGATGCTGGCGTCTGTGCTGTCCCGCACAGCGGTTTGTGCGGAAGCGAGAGGCGAGGCCGCGTTTTTGGTATGTTCGGCCTGGAGGAAGAGTTTTACGGTTGCGCCGCTTGCGGGCAAGGTAAAGGCAAGTCTGGAATACGTGCTGTTGTCGGTTGTCGGTACGGCCGTTGCGCCCAACACTTTTGCCGCCACCGCGCCTTTAACATAAAAAGGCGCGCCGTCCGCGTTGGGCTCCTTGGTGACCCATGCCACCGGGCCCGCCGTGCCCGCGCTTTTGGCGACATACGCATTGCCGATGACCGAAAGCGTGGCCTGCAGCGGAACATTGGCACCGCCGTTCGTGGACAACTCCACTATCAGGGCGTTGCCGGAAGCGGACAGATAGGCCTTTGTCTGGACCGCAGAACCCGCCATGGTGCAATGGGTCCTGACTTCGGCGCTCTTAATGTCCTGGGTGACGCTGTAGGCGTTTCCCGATTCGTCACCCACTGATTTCTCTATAGTTAATATGGCGAGATTCAGAATATGCTGCGTATACCGCCCCGCGGCCACGTCGTTCCCCGCGTGAAACCCGTTCTTTCCCAGGTAATATTTCAGGGAATGTTTCGTTCCGCCCAGATGGGCGCCGAAATCTCCGTTGCCCAGGTACCCGCCACTCATCAGAGTCCTACAGGTTTCGTCAGCCCAGGTTTCAGTGGTGGTGGACGAGGAAGAATCCAACAGGGCGGAAACCGTCTCCCAGTCAGCCTCATTCAGGGCCGAACCACGTTCCCCGGATGAAAGCGCAGGCAGCAGGCCTTTTTCTATTGCTGCGCCGGCAGCGCCCGGCGCGAGACAAAGTGCGGTAGACGCTTGCCCGGCGAGCTTCATGAAACTTCTTCTTTGCATCTGTGTCATTAGCAGATTCCTCCGATTTTTAGTTTATTTCAGCCGCCGGTTTCTCATCCAGGACAAACATCCAGCCGCGGCCGGGGTCCACCGGGATCTCGGCGTCAGGCGCGAACTCCCCCGCAGGCTGGAAGCGCTCGCAGAGAGGGGCGTGAAGGCGGGCCTTGGCGGGATCGAGTCCCAGCGCTTTCCAGTCGACCGCGAGTTTGACCTTGACCCGCTCCTTGGCCCAACTGGCGACGGCGATCAAGGCCTTGCCTTTCTTGACATAGACGGTGGCCAGGACATCGGGATTGTCGGTCTTCACCGGGCAGGCGGCATCCCAATAGCCGATCATTTTGGAATCGGCGATGCCGAACGCATCCCAAACCTTCCAGACGTTGCGGGGATCGCACCGCACCCCATTCGTTGTCCAAGGCAGCCGGGTGGTCATGCCGAACAGCACGCCCCGCCATTGATTGCCGCCGTTCGCCAGCATTTCGCCCATGACTCCAAAGGGGATTCCGGAGACTTGCACCAGCCACTGGTCGGGGCCCATGCCATTGTAGTCGAAGCTTTCGCCAAACCACGTGCGGTCGACATACGGCATGAATTCGAGATACTGGTTGGCCGGGCCGATCGAGAAGCCGGTGTTGGAATGGAGATCGATCATGCAGCCCGGCCGTTCGCGCTCCATGACCCGGCGCATCCGCTGCAGGGTGTGCCGGTCGTAGGAGACATCATCGAGATAGAGGCCGTCGATGCCGAGGTTTTTCACCATCCAGCCGAGCCCCTCGACATAGTAGTTGTACCAGCGCGATTCGCCGCTGTTCACAAACGCGGCGTCGGCGCTGCCGTCCGGGAACGGCGAATACCAGGCCGGACTGTAGCCGGTGACCAGGTGTTCGCGCAGCCACGCAAACCCGCCGCCGCCGCCCTCGCGGATCACCTCGTCGCCCAAGCTGCGCAACGCCCACAACTCGGCCGTATAATTGGAGAGTTCGCGCAGGGTATAGTAGAGCTTGACCTTCACCCCCTTCGCATGCATCGCCTGGGTGAATTCGGTGATCAACTCGTTTGAGCGGAACGGATAGTTGATGTAGGGGTTGCGCTTCGTAGCCTGATGGACGTTGACGACGTTGACGCCGGCGGCCAGCGCCTCGGGCGTCGGATCGGGGAGGCTGAACTTGGGGGGTGCCTCGGGCTCAATATGCCAGTAGCGGGTCTTGAAGTGGGCCGCAGGATCAAGGGGTTTGACCGGCGTCACGATCAAGGCGAATTCGAAGGTGATTTCTTCGCCGGCTTTGAGCTGGCGCGGGCCACTGAAGGCGGTGGCCAGCACCTGGCCGGCGGTTTCCTTAATCGCGACTCCGCCCATGCCGCCATTGCCCCAGGTCGGCGGCGGTGCCGGATGGTAGAGGTTGAGCAGCGGGCCATGGTAACTGCCGCCGCGCAGTTCGCACTGCAGACCGGCGTCGGGGCTGCCCAGCCAGAAGCTGTCGTACGGACCTTCCCACTTCCACAGATGCTCTTTCGGCCGCGCCCCTCCGAGCACGCCGGCACCCATCAGATACCGGGCCGACCCGGTGCGGAACGGCAGTTCCAGTCGGAGGTCTTTCAGCTCCAGCGCGGCCGTCGGCTTGAGCGTGACGAAATAGCGGAGGCGGCCGTCGAATTCCATCTCGCCCTTGCAGGTCAAGGTCGCGGCGTCCGCCGTCGAGCGGGCCTCCCACTCCACCCGCGCCTCGCCCTTTTTGGTGAACGTCGGCTTCCCCGCCTGGAACGTCAGCGGCCCGGCCGTTGTTTCGACCACCAGCCGCGCCGGGGCCGCCAGGACCTCGTTCTTGCCGGCACTGACCGAGGAGGGGAGTCCGCCGTCGGACAGGGCGACTTCGCGGCCCAGGCAGGCGATGCGGGCACCCTTGACCTTCAGCGCCGTGTAAGGGCGGATCAGGTCTTCGTCGGGCCCTGCCGCCGAATTGAGCCAGCGCAACCGCGCGTGGCGCCAGAGGTCGCCGTCGCCGCGATCCTCAATCACCTGGCCGGAAACCGTCAGCGCGACCGTGACCGTCTGAGATTCCAGCCCTTCGGCCCGGATGGTCACGGTGCCGGTGTAAAGCCCCGGCTTCTGGTCCCGGGCGACATCGATGCCGCACCACAACGGCTGCACCTTCCCGGCGGCGATTGTCAGCGTTTTCGTGAACGGCTTGCCCCTCGTGTCGGCCCCCTGCGTATTGAGGCAGGTGATGGCGGAGGCGGGGATCTCCTGACCCTTGGCCGATTGCAAAGCGGAGAAGCCTATTGTCAGGTTCTTCAACACCGGTTTGGATGCAAAGACACCGATCTGAAAAGCATAATATTCGTTGCGCAGCGCCTCGCCCTGGAATTGCAGGGAGGGCCCGCTGCGCACCCATTTCAGGGGCAGGTCGTCGAGCATGCGGATGGGATTACGCCGGTCTTCCGGGAAAAGCAGATACGGTTGCGGGTTCTTCTCCAGAAGCTGCTTCACCTCTGCGTCCGTGGCGACCACTTCCATGGGATAGAAGCTGTCGAACTGGAGCCGGGCCTCGATGCGCAGCACCTTGGCCTTGGGCAAACCTGTCCAGGTGTCGGCAGCCGCGCCACGGGTGTCAAGCCTGCTGCCGGACAGCCATTCCGCGGCTGCGGTGTCCTCCGGCTTCGGATAGGCCGTGTCGCAGCCGCCCCACGAGCCTTGGAAGGCGAACGGCATGTAATAGACGAAATAATCGCCGGGCGCGGTTTTTGGCTCGAAGGCCACGATGCCCCGCTCGCGGCTGATGCTCAACCGCGCCACGTTGGTTACGCGCTGGCCGGTTGCCGCGTCGACGATCACGATATTCTTCTGATCCGCGTCGCGGTCACGCCGCCGCCAGGCAATCTCGGCCGCAACGGCTTTCGCCGGCTCGGCGACATGCACCACGGCCCGGTGATGACCCAATCCCGTGGCCCACGGTTTTTCCGGCACGGCATAAGGAATCTCAGCGGTCTCCATTTCGCTCGCTCGACTAGAGGAAGGCGCGTTCTTAGAGACAGTCTCCTTAAGCTGGTCCAAGTCCGCCGCGGTCGGCAGGGGGCGGGCAGCGTCGTCCGCTTGCGGCTGACGATTGTGCGTGGCGCCCGGCACTCCATACCAGTACACCATGCCGCTGTGCTGATCGAGGATGTTTGCGCCCCGCGAGCCGGTTCCCGATGAAGCCTCCATGTCCAACTCGAGACTGCGGCTGAAAGGAATGGCGTCAAGGAGCCTTTCGCGTGTGCAGATATTGTACCCCCGGGTTAAGGGGGCGCCGCCGACCCGTACGTTCGACGCGCAGGGATGCGAGAACTCGTCGCGCCGTGTAGGCACCTCGCCGCCCGCCCAACCATAGTAGTCTTCCGTCCCTGTACCGAAATGGGTCGGGAACGTGGCGTTGTCAGGGAGGTCCACATAGATTTTCTCGTCTCCTTCACCCCACCAATCGTTGTGGGCGATCAGCACACTCCAGCTATCTCCCACGATCACGCCCGCTCCTTTCACCGCAATAAAGTTCCAGTCCCTCAACGGCAAGGTGGGCATCGGCGCCTCGTAGCGCCAATTCGCGCGGAAATGCATCGACCGCTTGTCCCAATCCCATTTTGAAACCACTGCGGCCATCTTCACCCGAACCGACTCCTTCCCAAGATTTTGGACGACGATTCGGCCCGATTGGCGGTAGGGCATGATGTAGCGGCTGAGCATGGTCCCGTTGGTAGAGACTTCGCGCGCCCAGGTTTTGAACGTGTGCAATTCGTCGGCGGCGCAGAAGAAGTCGCCCAGCGGGCACCAGACAGTGTCTTCGCCATCGAACGTTGCCTTGAAAATCAGGGATCTCAACAACGCTGGCGCTGTTCCAGGCGACTGGAATTCGAGGCGACGTATAGCGTGCGCTCCCGCGGGCAAATCTAACGTCAACGCTTCTCCGGGCTGGATGTCGCGTTGCATCTCCAACTGTTCGCCAACGGGGGCTGGAGTCGCTTCCACAAGTTTCCGGCCGCTTTCTTTGATGGCCGTCGCCGCCCGTTGGATAACCGCAGGCGTGAGGGTTTCCACCGTCGTCCCCGCGTCATAAGCCCGGTAACTGATGATATTGTAAAAGGGCGGTTTGTCGGTTGTGATCTTGCAGCTCTTGGCGAAGGGAATCGGCAGGATGAACAGCCCCGCCCGGGTCGTCAGCGCCGCGAAAGGACTGGAAACGCCCTCCAGGCCTTTGACGATCAGACGGATCATGTCCTCGTTGATTACCGGAACAGCGGAACCGTCAAGATAGATGCGGAGGTTTGGTCCACCAAGGTAAGGATTCTGCACGCCGCCGGTGTAGAAAAAAGGCGTCCACATACGTGTAATGCATCCGGGACCGCTGTGCTCCATGAGGACCCATTCTTGCTTGCCGCCGTTTTGCTCGCTGCGTATGAACCCCAAGCCGTCACTGTCGGCGAACCAGCCGGGCTGCCCCCTGGCCGTCGACTCCCGGTTGTAGCTGCTGGCCTGCTGCTGGGTGTAACGGGGCTCCGGCATCCGGGCGATGGTGTCCCGGTCGACCATCACGCAGAGCAAGGATTCCAAGGTGACGACCGGCGAGGATTCAACCGCCGGTGCCGAGATCCCTTTCTGGGGCAGCAACTGATTCATGGCCTGCGCAAACCGGAACCCAAGATCGATCATTCCGTCCGCAGTAAAGTGGGCTGCGCCGCCGGAGCCGTTTCTTGGAAGATCCACCGTTTTCACAAGGACTACCTTGGCGACCTCCCTGCATGCCTTGGCCTGCCCGTTCCGTGCAATATCTCCAAACGCCCACGTGTGGCTGTTAATTTCACCAACGACAAACGGCAACTCTGGAGTCTTGAGATCAGTCCTGACTGACAAGATCAGAGAGGTCAGCAGGTCTGCGTAATCATTAGCCATCTTGGGACTGATCCCGGCCTCATGCTCGCCCTGCATCCAGAGAAAACCCGACAATTCGCATTTCCTGCCGTCGCGTTCCAGGGCTGACAAAGCAGCGCGAACCTGTGTTATCAAACGACTGTAAAGCCCACCCGCATCACGTCCGTCGGACGGCGGATGCCAATTCTGGCCGTTGTCATTGAAGTCTTTCAGTGCCGGGATGTAATCTTGGTAATCGCTGCTTCTTGCAATGCCGCTGGCGCCAACGGCACATTTAATGATCGCTGTCTGCTCGCCGGGCCGCAATTTCGCAAGGTTGTATGCAAAACCGATTTCGGGCCCGAATGCGTCCTTGTCGCAACCGCCGGATTCACCAACACGAAGGGGTATCCAGGATTTCTTTCCCGCATCCCAGAACAGGATATCGGGTTGAGTCCTGATTGCTTCGGGAAGTTCTGCTTTGCCCTGCTGGTACTCCCGGACGTTATTGTAACCTACGGCATTCGATTGCCCGGCCAACACAAACACTCTCGTCGCGCGGCCGGTGCCGTTGTCCTCAGGCGTCATCGGGATGGGTGTCCCCTGGGCTAAAGCTTTGACGCTTACGGCGAGAAACAAGCTTGGCAACAAGACGCCAGACAGTAAGAGCCCAAGAAAGAAACGCGACATAACTGAATACCGTCGAATAGCCATAAACAAATTCCTCAAAAAGAGCCGCCAACGGCAAGCTCGACCATGGTTTCGTAGTTCTTCAGGCAGAGCGGTGAGATGTGCCGGCCAAAGGGGCTGGCGGACGGCATCAGGACAAAACCGCGTCCCGGGCCCGCCATTCCCTCGTCCAAGGCCCGCTTCACCTTCTCCGCGAACACCGGCGCAGGCAGCGTTTCGATATCCGACACCTCAAGATTCCCGAAGAGCACCCATTGCCTCCCGTAGCGCTCCCGGACCTCGCGCAGCGCCACATCCCCCTGAGGCGGCGGCTCGATCGGATCTAGGGCGTCTACCCCCATCTCGTCGATCAGCGGCAGTATCCCCCGCAGCCGCCCGTGACTGTGGATGCGCACAATCCCGCCATGGGCCTGTATGGCCCGCGCCATGGGGCTCACATACCGGACCACGTATTCCCTGAACAGCTCCGGCGGCAGGTAGGGCGCAGAGGCGTATTCCGGCCCGTAGATGCGCCAGAGGCGTCCCGGAAACCGGCGGCTGACCTCCTCGGTGCGCGGCAAAATGAATCCGGCCATTTTGTCCAGAAGCCGCAGGAAAAGTTCGCGCTCAGTGTACGCCAAAACCGTGTAATCCTCCATGCTGAACAGGGTCGCCGCCGCGCAGAGCGGATCCTCGGTGTCGACCATCACGAGCCCGCGGTCACCCAAGGCGGACTCCGCCGCCACCAGACGCGACACATCGATCGTCTCGGCGAACGCCTCGCGTGGAAGGGTGAGATACGCTTCGACATCTTCCGCGCTTTTCAGCAGATGCTCGGTGGTCCAAACCGTGTTCAGCTCCCGCTCGCGCAGGGTTTCCTGCGTCAGCACCCGCCCACCGGCCGTCACCGTCAACCGGGTCACACGCCTGTGTCCGTCATCCGCACACGTCTCCTGAAAATACCCGCTCACTTGGGAATTCGCGCCTACAACCCCGGGGTCGAAAGAGCGCTCCCTGACCGCGCTGACCATCCGGATGATATCCGTCTTCGCTTCGGCCAGCTCGATCAAGGGCTTCCAGTCCGGCGAGTTGTAGACATTGTACGGATCAGGATCGCCCGTATCGGCCGCGATCCCGCCGATCTCGTAGAAGTTCACGGCGGGACGGTCGACAGCACGTCCTTGCATCGTGGCTAACAATCGCTCCCTGCTCGTCATCATTCACCCTTTCCACCGCACCAACCCCCCGTGCGTTTCATGTTTGTTAGTATCGCACAATCTCGTGAACCGCGCTTCGCGATTACACGGAAAAAATAGCGCTATTCCTGACTACGGTTTTTTTGTATTCTTCAGACAAGAAAGGAATGAGACCGCCATGGAGACGCCCCCCCTTGCAGCACCAGTGGAAGCGTTGTCGCTTGTGGACGAACTCATTCGGACCCAGGCCGTGCGCTATCAAGCGGAGACCCTGCCCGGGCATTTGATTCAGGTCATCACGGCCGGGGCTTGCCGCCAATTTTCAGAAGGGCGGTCCGACATGCTCCGCGAGGGTACGGTGATATGGTGTCACGAGAACGAGCCGGTCGAAGGTGAAATCCTGACTGTGCCGTGGCGGCTCATCACCATCAATTTTTTAGCTCCTAAGCTCTCCCCTCCTCCGGAAGAAGACCGCGTGTTACAAGTCGACGTCGCCACGTTGCGGTTAGCCAAGAGGCTTCTGCTGCTCTGGCGTTCACACGAAGGGCCGCCGCTCAAACGGCAACTGGATTGCCACCGTACCCTGATCGAACTCATCCAGCGCCTGTCAACGTTTATGACCCTCGCGACGCACCCTGAGCACGACGCGAACATCTGGTGGCGGGTTGAAAAGAAATTGCGCCTGCAGCTTGAGCAGTCTCACAGCATCGCCAGCATGTGCAGGTCGTTCGGCCTCAGCGAACACACCTTGTGTCGCGCCTGTCATGCGGCAACCGGTCTGCCGCCGATGAAAAGGCTGAAGAATTTGCGCCTCGGCTATGCCCACGGGCTGGTTCAGCACTCGGAACTGCCGATGACCGAGATCGCCTTTCGCGTCGGCTACGCGCGGCCGCAGGAGTTTTCGCGCGACTACCGCCTGGCTTTCGGCGTCACTCCGCACGAAGACCGTAAACAGACACCCAGCTATAAAAATATCAATGCGCCTGCTGTCATACCGCGAACAAAGAAATCAGTTTGACTGAACCTGGATTAAGCAATTGCCTGTGGAGTAGCGACTAAGCAGTTGGACTAAGCGTAACCGACGAAGGGTGGGATTAAGTGTTTGGACTAAGTGTAAGAACAGTGCAGGGCGAACACTTGATCGCACGCTTCGTCGCCACACTTCGTCGGTTACGCTTCGTCGACTCGCTTCGTCGCTTGCTGCACCTCACATGCATGCACCAAAGCCCATTGCCTTTTCACACGCTAAACCCGGAAGCGCCCACTTTTGCACGTGCTCAAAAAACCAGGATCAGGGTGCCTTTGGGCGGAGCGCCGTCGGTCACGCGCAAGAAGCCGTCGCCGCTCAAGGCCGCCGGCAGATTGTCCTTGCCGTAGACATGGTTCCGGATCTGAAGCTCCCCGTTGGCCGTCAGGCTTCTGACCGTGTTCGTGCCCGTGAAGGCAAGCTCGATCAGGCCGGACGTGATGGTCAGAACCGTATTCGTCGAGAAACACTCTGCCTGTGTCAGGCTCAGTGTGCCCGCGCCGGCCTTGGTCACCAGTCCCGCGCCGCTGATGAGTCCACTGTAGCTTTGCGCGTTCGGGTTGGCGAAGACCAGCGCCGCATTGTTGACGATATTGCCAATCACCGAACCATTATTTACCGTGCCGTCTCCCAGCCGCAGCGTACCGTCGCTGATGGTCGTCCCTCCGTCGTATGTGTTGGCACCGGTTAGCGTCAACGTGCCGGAACCGACCTTAAGCAGCAACGCGGGATTGTAGGTGGTAACTGCGGGATTGTAATAGGAAATCTTGCCTGACACGAGCAACGGGGAGTCGCCGGCAACGGTGAACGTCAAACCAGATGTACCATCAATGAACCCAAGAGCGGCCGAAATGGTAGACAGGCTGCCGCCGGCCCCGGAGGTGGTCACACTGCCGCCTAAATAGATCGAGAAATTCCCGTAATTGCCATCGCCGGCACAGGTGGCGCCTACGATTCCGCCTTGCATGACAAGATTGTGAATCCAGTTCTGACTGCTGCTTCCGTCCGCGCTCACAAGTCCCCCGCCACCGACCGTTAGCGTTCCGCCGGTCACGGCACGGATTGCGCCGGCTGTTTGAAGGCTCACGGTTCCATTGGAGACTAAAAGGTTTGCATTTTCACTCAAGCTGTGCCCACTGGCGGGGTTCAGTATCAGCATGCCACCGTTGACTATGGTATCACCCACGTAGCTGTTGTTGGCGGTAAACGTCAACGTGCCTGAACCTGCCTTGGTCAGAACCGCCCAGGGCTTGTCGCTGCTAATCTTGCCTGACACGAGCAACGGCGAGTCGTCGGCAACGGTGAACGTCAAACCAGATGCACCATCAATGAACCCGAGCGCGGCCGAGATGGTGGATAGGTTGCCGCCGGCCCCGGAGGTGGTCACGCCGCCGCCAATATAGATCGAGAAGTTCCCGTACGTAGGATCGCCAGCGCAGGTTGCACCAAGGGTACCGCCTTGCAGGGCAAGATTGTAGATCCAGTTCTGACTGCTGCTTCCGTCCGCGCTCACAAGTCCCCCCGCGCCGACCGTCAGCGTGCCGCCGCCCACGGCACGGATTGCGCCGTCTGTTCGCAGGCTCACAGTCCCGTTGGTGACCGAAATATTTGAATCCGCCTTCAAGCCGCTCCCGCCGGAGGGGTTGAGGATCAGCATGCCGCCGTTGACGCTCGTGCCGCCCGAGAAGCTGTTGTTGGCGCCGGTGAGCGTCAGCGTGCCGGAACCGTCCTTGACAAGCGCTTTCGCGCCGCCCGACTCGCCGATGACGCCCGCGAAGGTGAAGCCGGCCGTTCCGTTGCCCGTAAACGCGATGTTCTGGTTGAGCGTAATGTTGGGATAGAGGGTGAACGATAACGCTTGCGTGCCGTTCACACCTTCGAGGTTCACGGTCGGCGCGGTGCCGTCAAAAGTCCATGTCCTGCCTGCGGTGCCGATCAGGACAGCCGTATTGGCGGTATCCGCCGCGCCCTTGCCCTTGAGTGTCAACGCGTTCAGCGTGAGCGCGGCAGGATCGCTGTTGATGGTAAAGGTGGGCTGCCCCAGGTCGGTGGTGATGTCGCCGAAAAATGCCACCGAGGCATCCGTGGCGCTCACCGGCACGCCGTTCGGGTCCCAGTTCTCGGGTGTGGTCCAGTTATAGGTGCCCACCGCCGTGGGTGTGAACGTGTAGGTGGTCGCCGCCCACGCGCTCCCCGTCGCCAGCAGCGCCGCCGCCAGCAGTCCGTACCGCCGGCCAATCTGTTTCTGCTTGTTCATGCTTTACTACCTTCTTTGGGTTGTTTCAACCCCGCCCTCCGGCAGGGTCATGTACAGGTATCACCCGCGCGGAAACCGGGTTCACAGGCAGGTAACAATCGTTCCCTGCTCAACATCATCCACACTCTCAACGCGCCAACCTTCCGTGCGTTTCATGTGTGACAGTATCGCACGATCCTGTGAACCGCGCTTCGCGATTACAAGGAAAAAAATGCGCTGTTTCAGACTGCGGGTTCTTAGGCAGTTCGTGAGTTTTGGAGCTGCGGTTTGCGCTTTGCCTTGTCTTTTGTTATCCTCTCACCGCTCAACAAACAGGAGTGCTGTCATGGCAAAGTTTTTCAATATCGCCGGCCCCTGCATCCCGGAGGAGCATTATCTGGTGCCCGTGCTGGAACGTCTGCCGCAACTCTCCGGGCTGATCGCCACGAAGCAGTTCTTCGTGATCCATGCCGCGCGGCAGTCGGGCAAGACCACGCTGCTCAAGGCGCTGGCGCGGGATTTGAACGCCAAGGCTACGCATGTCGCGCTCTATTGTTCGCTGGAGACTGTGCAGGGCATCGCCGATGCCGAACAAGGTGTCCCGGCCATCGTGACCGCTCTTCTAAACGGACTGACGTGGCATCCGACCTTCAAGACACTGCCGCGGCCGGCAGTGGATGTTTCCGCCTACACCATGGCTGTGAACAGCCTGCTCAGCCAGCTCGCCCAGGCTGCGGGCAAGCCGCTGGTGGTGTTGTTCGACGAGGCGGACTGCCTCTCCGGCCCGACCCTGATCTCTTTTCTGCGCCAGCTCCGCGACGGCTACGTCAACCGCGACATGGCGCCTTTCCCGGTCTCCGTCGCCCTGGTCGGCATGCGCAACATCCGCGACTACAAGGCCAAAGTCCGTCCCGACAGCGAAACGCTCGGCTCGGCCAGCCCTTTCAACATCGTGACCAAAGCGCTGACGCTGACGAACTTCACGCGGGCGGAGATCGCGGCGCTGTATCGTCAACATACAGCCGAAACAGGGCAGGTCTTCGAGGAGGAGGCCCTTGACCGCGCGGCCCACTGGACGTGCGGCCAGCCGTGGCTGGTGAACGCGCTGGCGCGAGAATGCGTCGAAGAGCTCCTTAATAACGATTTCACGCAGCCAGTCACGGGGGCGCTGATCGACCAGGCCGCCGAAGACCTCCTGCGCCGCCGCGACACGCATATCGACAGCCTGCTTGAGCGCCTCAAGGAGCCGCGCGTGCTGAAGATTCTTGAGCCCGTGATTCTGGGCCGCGAAGAGGCGCTCGATTTGTTGTCTGATGACTGTCGCTACGTACTCGATCTCGGCATTCTAAAACAGGAGAAAGGTATCCTTCTTCCGGCCAACCCGATTTATGCCGAGGTTATTCTGCGTACGCTGGCCTATAACACGCAACAGCAGATGACGCGCATGATTCCGCAGACCCCCTGGATCGACGGCGACCGCCTCGACATGACCGGGATGCTCCGGGCCTTCCAGGGATTCTGGCGCGAGAACAGCGAGATCTGGCAGGAGCGCTACGACTACCGCGAGGCCGCCCCGCACATCATCCTGCAGGCGTTCCTCCAGCGCGTGATCAACGGCGGCGGACAGATCGTGCGCGAGTATGCGCTCGGACGCCAGCGCATCGACCTGCTGGTCTGCTGGCAGGGCAGCCGCTACGCGCTCGAACTCAAGATGAAGAACCAGTACCGTCCAGAAGCCGCGCACGCCCAGCTCTTCGGCTATCTCGACCGCATGGGTCTGACCGAAGGGTGGCTGGCGGTCTTTGACCGCGACCCGGCCGTGAGCTGGGAAACCAAGCTGACCTGGCAGACGCTTGTGTCCGAAGGCAAGACCTTGCACGTTGTAGGGCTGTAGAAGAGAAAACGCACGCTTCTGGATACGTCGATGTCCTAATAACCGGCTGCTACGGCTTCCCCATGTATTTAACTATCGCTTCGCTGCGGCTGCGGACCTGCAACTTCTTGAAGATCCGGTCCGCGTCCTGATACACCGTCAGCACCAGAAAGCGCGTGTCCGGCAGGCGTGCGGCCAACTGGCGGATGCAGGCCACCCCGTCCATCCCCGGCAGGTTGATGTCCGTCACCACCACGTCCGGGCGCCGTCCGGGCAGTACGGCGATGGCCGACTCCGCATCGTGATAAGCGCCGATCAGTTGGCACCCTTCCGTCTTCTTCACCACACCGGCCAGAAGACGGCACACCTCGACATCATCCTCGATGACGGCGACACGCTGCGGTTTTTTTTCCATAGTTTTCTCCGCGCCCGCTTCTGCGGGCAGCAGCCAGACGCGCTAGCCCTATAAGATCTGTCCCTATGTAACCCTCTCTGTAACCTCGAGGTGTTGTTCGGCCGCTAAGGGGCTGTTGATGGCAATATGGCAGCCAACGATTCTGTGAAGACGGACGCTTGTCGCATCATTCCTAGATCGCCAGGATGGCATCCATCCACCGTGCCTTCGAGATAGCCGATCGCCCCGCTGATCACGATGTTGTCATAGCCGAACAGGAATCCGCCCAGAGAAGACACGCTTGCAGCGATCACCAAAAACCACAGATTCCGTCCCATCTGCTTGTCGTCGGTCATTCTGACTCGCCTTCCCTTGTCTAACTCCTGCCGTACTTTTCCGCCGCCGCCATCAGCGCCCGCATGTTCTCCGGCTTGGTGTTGCGCCCCAGCGCACACCCCGAACTGAGAAACAACCCGCGACCGCCTGTGCTTTCAACGATGCCCCGGACAGCGGCATCCACCTGATCCGGCGTGCCGAAGGCCATCGGGTCGCTGGGGCCCCCTCAGCAGGCAGGCGAGACTGAACGGACCTTGATCCGCACGCCCCATGATGAAAACCCGGTCGCCGAGCCGCTCTTTCAGCAGTCGCGTCGCCTCCAGCCACACGGGCAGGCGTCCGTCTTTCCATGGGTCGGGCAACTGTAAACACTCCACGTCCCGAAGATCTTTGACAGCCAGATCGGACTCATCCACGATGGCCGGATCGTCTTCTCGGAAAATCACCCTTGCCCCGCATGCTTCTGCCAGTGTGGCATCGTCAAAGTCAATGACACATCCGTCATATCCGTATTCCTCCTGACTGATCACCTGGGCTTCAGCCATCTTCTCCGCGCTATGGGCAATCTCCCCGATAGTGAAACCGGCAGTCTCCGCTGCAAACATGAAGGTCTGCGGCACAACAGGTATGCGGTCTGCGACACCGCCGTTCAGAACTGTCAGACACCGTTCAAGCCCCGTCACTTCTTTCATTCAGCTTCCGCCCCCGTCCGCATCACACAGCCAGCATCGCCTGCAAGGTCGTGCGTTCATTATCCGTCAGTATCGCGCAAATCGCGCCTCTCCCCAACTCACGCACTTCTCCGCTTCCCTTTTACCCCCTTGCGGTGGTACGCTTTCAACCTGTCTTGACTGGGTTTTGACCTGTGTACCACAACCAAAAACGAGATCGAGAAAAGCACCCGCCTCAGTCATAGCCATCCCATGAAACAGCGTATCTTCATCAGCAGCGTGCAAAAGGAATTTGCGGCGGAACGCCAGGCGCTCAAGTCTTATATCTTGGGCGACGCACTGCTCGGCCGCTTTTTTGATGTCTTCCTTTTCGAGTCTTTACCGGCGTCAGGACGGCGGACGGATGACGTTTACCTCGCTGAAGTGGACCGTTGCACCGTGTATCTGGCCCTCCTCGGCAACGATTACGGTTACGAAGACCGGGAGGGCGTGTCCCCCACCGAGCGCGAGTTCGATCGGGCCACAGCCAAGGGCAAAGAGCGTCTGGTATATGTCGGCGGTGCCGACGATGCCGCACGCAATCCCAAGATGCGGGCGCTTATCAGGAAGGCCAGCGACCAACTCACCCGCCGCCGGTTCGGCAGTGTGCCCGAACTGACCGCGCTCGTTTACGCCAGTCTCGTCGAGCACCTTGAGCGCAGCGGACATCTGCGCACAAAGCCGTTTGATGCCGCCGTCTGTCCTGACGCCGAACTCGCCGATCTCTCGCGCGAGAAACTCGCCGAGTTCCTTGCCGCCGCCAAGGCCGAGCGGGGCTATGCGATCGGTCCGCGAACCTCGACCCAAAAGGCGTTGGCCCATCTGAACCTGCTGGACGGCGGCAAGCCCAGCCACGCCGCCGTGCTGCTGTTCGGCAAGAAGCCCCAGCGCTTTCTCATCACCTCGGAAGTCAAGTGCATGCACTTCCACGGCACCGAGGTGTGTAAGCCCATCCCCTCATACCACATCTACAAGGGCACGGTCTTCGAACTGGTCGACCAGGCCGTGGATTTCGTCATGGCCAAGATCGACCGCGCCATCATACCCCAAGACAACGCCGTCGCCAGCCAGGTGCAGTACGAACTCCCGTACAAGGCGGTGCGCGAAGCCATCGTCAATGCCGTCACCCACCGCGACTATACCAGCAACGCCAGCGTGCAGGTGATGCTTTTCGCCGACCGTCTCGAAGTCTGGAATCCCGGCGAACTGCCGCCGGCGCTGACTCTAGCCGGGCTACGCGTGCCGCACGCCTCCATCCCGCACAACCCCCTCATTGCCGAACCCATGTTTCTGGCGACCTATGCCGAGAAAGCAGGCAGCGGCATCCTCGACATGATCCAACTCTGCCGCGCGGCCGGTGTCCGGCCCCCTGAATTCCGGCAGGACAGCGGCCAGTTCGTGCAGACCCTTTGGCGACCAAAGACCGTCCCTGCCCCACCAGTCACGGCACCAGTCGCAGGTCACGCCGCCATGCAAGTCACCATGCAAGTCACCATGCAAGTCAAATCATTACTCAATGTCTTGAAAGGTGAACTGATGCGCAAGGAACTTCAGGACAAACTGGGATTGCAGAACAGGGATAACTTTGAAAAGGTCTATTTGCGTCCTGCCTTAAAAGCTGATTTAATCGAGCGTACCCTGCCCGATAAACCCAACAGCCGCCTCCAGAAATACCGCCTGACGCCCAAAGGCCAAGCCCTTATCTCAAAATGATTGATGCGTTCATAAAGCGTTGGGAAATGACTGGTGCGGCGGAACGGGCCAACTACCAGATATTCCTGAGCGAACTCTGCGTAGAGCTTGAGGTCGAGCCGCCGCATCCCACCCTTCCTGATGACGCGCTGAACGC
>CAZXVN010000368.1:0-5668 GCA_964643945.1 uncultured Lentisphaeraceae bacterium
GGCGACGCGGTCATGCCGTCACCGCCGAGATGAACCACGGAAGCCACGCCGGAAACCGGCGCGTAGTTGAAAATGAAATCGTTCGTCACGACATTCACCCCAGTTTTCGGGACAACCATGTCGGGAGGATGCGCACCGCCCAACCGCGCGTTGTCAGAAAAAGAAAAATGCGCCTCATACGCGCCGGCGACCGCCACGCCGGCCACGTCCGGTTTGCAGTAGTAAAGCTGCGCGTGCAGGTCGGCCCGCGCGAACTTGTAGAAGTTGGAGCAGGAGCTCGGCCCCACGGAGTTGAACCAGTACAGCGAATTTGTCCCGCCCGAAACCGAGAAGTTGTTTGTGTCCGCCATGAGGTCGAAGTCCGACCAGCCGTCCAGCGGGATATTGAAGACCGGATACCGAAACGTCGATGCGCAGAGTGCGGGCGGGTCTGCGGCAACCCGCACCCCTTCCACGACCCAGCCGCCGGACGCGCCAAGCCCCGCCACCGCCACCGCAAGTAATACGAAAATCCTTTTCATCTACTCACCGGCTTTCATCATGACCTGCACGACTCCGCTGCAACCGTCGGCATTCACGCGCAGGATGTCGCCGAACTTAAAATAGAAGCTCTGGTCGGCGTACCACAGCATGTTCGAGGAACACACATCCGTGGCTGACAACAGAAACTCGTGCCCCGCGCTGATGCGTGCCACCGTGACACTCCCCGTCGGCGCGGTATCGAACCGCATCAGGACCGCGGTCGGCGACCACACGCTGTTCTGCTGGCTGTTCGTCAAGGCGGCTCCGCCCGGCCCCACCGGCAGCGTGACGAAATCGCCGGCCAGACAGACCGCCGCACCCAGGCCCGCCGCCAGGAAAACAGCCGCCAGCCCGTAACGCAACGCTCCGCACACCCTTTTCAATCCGGTCACCCCGCACATTTTTCACCGCCTTTCTTCATCCCCGCAAATCAGAGTCCGAGGTTGATGATCCCGCCGCCAGACCCTGACCCCGTTCCAGTAGCGCCCACAGGGACATACCCGCCTTGGCCGTAGAGGATCGTCTCGCCGCCGGTACGCGAAGCCGCCGCCGAATACGCGGGCGTGCCCGCCGCCCCGCTGGCCGCGCCGCCCGCTTTCAGATCCTGATACAGGCGCCGCAGATAAATCTCGGCGTCCTGCCACCCGGCGCGGTACTCCGCCGTGTCCATGCCGCACTCGCCGGCCAGGGAGTTCCAGAGCACCGCAGCGACATGCCGCAGGCAGGATGCCGGCACACTTTGCGGATTCGTACTGCCGGTCTCATCCGCATCGGCAAGCGTTGCGTCGCGGAAGTCGGCCACGATCCCTGAGGCGATCACCCCGATCCTTACCAGCCGCGCCTCGGCCGTCAGCCACGAGCCATACGCGTCCGCCAGCTCCGGCGGCAGCGTCGCCGCCGCGCAATCGCCGTCATACACACGCCAACCGGCCAGCAACGCATAATCCACCGCGATGGTGCCCGAACAGTGTTCAACGGAGCCGTAGTTCTTTCCGACCGTGCCGACGTTCACGGTCACGACCCCGAAGTTCATGGCGACCGTGCCGTGGCTGATACCCACCGTCCCGACATTCGCGCCCACCGTGCCCGAGACACCGGTTTCGTATACAACGCCGTAGTTCGAAGTCACCCTGAACTCATTGAGCGTGACCGTCCCGTAGTTGGCCGTAACGTATCCATCATTCAGTGCGACCACCCCCGCCGCAGCGTTGCGGACGATTGTCCCGCCTTCGGCATTCTTGGTCACCGTCCCCGCGTTCACGGCCAGAACCGCGTTGAAACCGTTCTCCGTGACCGTGCCGCTGTTCAGCGTCACCGTGCCCAGGTTCGAAACGCAGACCTGCCCGGCGGGCACCACATCCACCGTGTCCCCGGCCCGGATCGCCGCGCTCTGGCCGTTGGCGATCACAGGCACCACGCCGCCCGCCCAGGTGGCGGGCGTTGCCCATGCCCCGCCGCCCGTACCGTTGGTGTAGAGTGTGACCGGCCCGCTCATGACCGCCTCCTTAAGTGGACAGGGGCGGCGGCATCACCCCGCCGCCCCTGTGAATGAATGCCGCCCAGCGGCTAGCTGATGTTCAGGCGCACGACCGCCGCCGAGTTCGTGACGCGCACGTCCTCGCTCCAGTCGAACTTCGCGACCTCGACACGCCCGTCGTCACGCTCATAGCTCGACGGCACCATGTACTTGCCCATCAGCCGGAACGTCTTCATGAACGACGGGTCGCGACGCGTCGGCGTCGAGCGCCGCGCGAAGATCAGGATCGAGGAGTCGAGCACGAACTTGATGTTCTCCGCCACGCCCGGAGCGGAATCATCGTACACCATGTACGACGTCCGGACATCGGGGCCGGCGATGAACATGCCGGAGGCGGTCGCCTCGGTCGGGACGGCCAGTCCGGAGTTCTTCGTGGACGCCACGAAGCGCCCGCGCACCGCCGCCGCGTTCTTGAAAATCAGCCACGCCGAGGCGCCGAACAGCACGCCCACGCCCATGAGCGAACCATACTTCGCCGCCTTGATCACCGCCATCACCGCCGCGTCCACGTCCGCGACAGGATCAGCGGCCGAGTTCCACGTCTTGCCCGTGCCCGCCCCCGCCGCCGCCAAGGCCGCGTCGATCACGGTCTTCTCGTGCGAGAGAGCCGCCACCTCGGCCACCGCCACCGCGCCCTCGCGCAGCGCGTTCTCGAGGTCGCCGCTCTCCAGTTTCTCCAGGTTGTCCACCGGATAGTCCAGCGCGTGCGGCTCGCAGTTGTACGTCTCGTCGCTCACGTCGAAGCGCAGCTCCGCCGCCCGCCCGCCGATCGTCCGCAGCGTGTTCGGCAGCCTGAACCGGTCCTTCTCGGTGTACTTCTTGTAACGCCCCACCGACGTCGGCACCTCGATGGTCGGCGCCAGAAAATCGGCCACCGGCATCACCGCCGACTGCGCCGCGCCCTGCGCGAACTCGCGCAACACCGGGCTCGCACTGATGTCACTCAATCTGCTCATGTCCATTCCCCCCTTAAATCCAGGCCGGCTTAGCGGCCCGTAAGCACACCGTTCACAAACACCCAGTTCGAGGTCGAGGCCCCGCCCTGCGACACCACACCCGTCACCGTTCCGGTCACCAGCACCGGGGCCAGCGCGTTCGTCAGCCGCGCCAGCGGAATGTTGCCGCTGGCGAGATTCGCGCCGGACAGGTTCGTGACGTTCGCCCCGCTGCATCCCGGCAGCACCGCTCCGGCAAGCACGTTCGTGACACCCGCGCGGTTGACGCCGTTCGAGGCCATGTACGCCCGCACCGTCTCCCGCCACGCGGTTTCGGGATCAGCCGCCGACGCCGCCAGTCCCGCCGCTCCAACGGCAAGGCACGCAAATAATGTCAGTCTCTTCATAAACACCTTCCCCCCGTAAAGATTCCGCAAGTCCTGTTATCCACCCACGGTGACCGGCCCGATCAGGCACGGGCGTGCCAGAACAAACTGGCCGTCCACGCCCTTCTCTTCCGCGATGGCGATGCCGCGGTACGTGCCGCCGACCGACGGCAACACCCGCACCTTGCCCGCGTCCGCCGGTGTGGCCACATCGGCCAGCACCAGCACGTCGCCGGGGTTGCAGGTGCCCTTGAGCGTCAGACGCGCGTTGCGCCCGATCTCAAGCGGCCGCAAAGACACGCTTTCGCCGTCCGCCGCGCCCTCGATGACCAGGTACGGCACATGGTCGTCGTTCGATGTGGGCAACTTCACCTCGGGCACACCGGTGTCATGCGTCATGACCACCAGCAGACCTTCCTTATCCGTCAGATCCTCTCCTGCCAACACCGCAACATCCCCGATCCTCGTATCACTCTGATTCATTTCCATCCTCCAATCATTGAGCGCTATTTCCACTGTTTACTGATCACTGTCCCAGTTCCTGCTCGGCGGCGCGGAACGCGACCGTGAACGAGCACCCGTTGAGCCGCGAAATCTCCTGTGCGCGGTTGCGCAGCTTCGCCGCACGGTCACCGCCGCCCGCCGAACCCTTCTCGGCCACGGCGGGCTTCGCAGTCTCGCGGTTGTGCAGCGGCTTCGGCACAGCGACCGGCGGCACCGCCACAGGAGGCACTGCCACCGCAGCAGCCGCAACCTCGGTCTTCACCGCAGGAGTCACGCGCTCGCGCATCCGGTTCAGAATGCCGACCGCCGCCTCGCGGTTCTCAAGGAACTGCTCGCGCCAGAACCCGCGATCCTCGTTCGGGATCACGTCCGCAAAGCCCTCGACATCCTTCTCGGCCAGAGTGTTCTCCGACTTGAGAACCTGCTCCATCAGAACCTCGTTTTTCGCCTTCTCAGTCGCCAAAGCCTCTTCCAGCGACTTCACGCGATCATCGGGCACCGTGCCGCTTTCAACCTTCATCACCTCTTCGCCCATAAGACCCTCCTTCAGAATGTTCCAACCGCCCTATACCTAACGCCAAGTATCAACATTTCGTTTTCAACTCTTCCCTCACTTGAGCGTTGAGAGTTGAGCGTTGAGCGTTGAACGTTTCTCCGCCAACTCCCGCATCACCGCCGCTCTTGCGGCCTCCAACCTTTGCGTCTTTGCGTCTTCGCGTGCACCATCCCGTCCCGTCTCCCCTTCATCCTTCATCCTTCCGCCTTCTGCCTTTCTCCTTGCCGCCTTCGCCTGCCGCACCGCAAGCGACGCCGCCCGCGCA
This sequence comes from uncultured Lentisphaeraceae bacterium, assembly GCA_964643945.1. Lineage (GTDB taxonomy): Bacteria > Verrucomicrobiota > Kiritimatiellia > RFP12 > UBA1067 > JAHFSX01. The sequence continues at coordinate 4,706 of CAZXVN010000368.1, forward strand.
ACGTTCGTCCAGCGGTTCGCGGCTTTTTCATCCACCTCTTCCAGTGAACAGTGACAGTTGCACGGCGGCATGCCCATCGCGGCCCACTCCGGCGCGGTCTTTATCTTGCCCGCTCGCGCCAGACACTCCTCGCAATGCTCACCACTGGGGGGGTTGCCCAACACCCACCGGTATTTCTTTTCCTTGCCGCCGCGGTTCTCAATCACCCCATTCGCAGCATTTGCCCCATTAGCGGTTGCGCCGTTAGGAGCTTCCCCGCCGTCTTCCGACCTCTGTCCTCCGACCTCAGTCTTCCGATTGGCAATGGGCTTCCCGCCCTTGATGTTGGGTTCATTGGTCAGCGCGACGCTCACCAGCATGACCGGCCGAATCTTGCCGCCGCCCAGATCCTTGCACTCCGACGGTGGGGGAAAGACAGGACTCATCAGACGGAACCGGCCGCCCTGCACAGCCGACAGGCCTGCATCCGACCATCGCACGCGAGCCCAAAGCCCCGTATCGCGTGATTCAAGATCAGAAATCCAGCCGGCGGCCTCGCTCGACTTCTCCGTATCAAGCGAGAAGTGATCGAAGTCCACCAGGACACCGGGAAAATTGGCGTCAGGCTTGCGGCCGTTGAAATCCGCCGCGATCCTGTCGCACGCCTCGCGGTCAATGACCTGCGTTACACCCGCCCCAACATGCGGGAACTCCCCGCACGGCGTGACCTGCACCCAGCCGTCTCCCGCCAACACGAAATCTTTGTCGCCCATCACCGTACCCTCCAATAGAGGGCTACAAATCAACTTTTATACGATTCTCATTTACCGGAGCGATCAAGGAGGCCCTATGGCCCCTTAATAGTCAGGGCAACGTGGTAAAGTTGGGGCAGACGCGGAGGGCGGTGGTAATAAAAATGGCAAGCTTGCCCCCAACTTCGCTTGTGTGCTAGAGTTCAAGACATGGTGAAGAGTGCTGCGATGT
>CAZXVN010000369.1:0-2390 GCA_964643945.1 uncultured Lentisphaeraceae bacterium
CGAAACCCGGCGAGTTGAAAACCGGCGTGCAATTTGCGGACGGCTATTATTTCCGGCGCAACCTGTCTGTGCGGGGCGGGGTCGAGGCGACGTTGACGGCGCAGCCGCCTTATGTGACAGCCTCGGGGGCTTTCAAAGGGCGCGTGAGCGAGTCGGTTGCCTTGCCGCAGCGCAACCTGGCCGTCAAAGATGGCGCCGTGCCGTTCGAGGGCGAGGCCGTTGTGACGGGGCTGACCTCCAATCCGGTGTGGCAGGTTGCGCTGAGGGTGCCGGAGTTCGGTGTGGCGGCCACACAGCAGGTGGCGGATGTGCGGGCGACCGCGGGGGCCCAGGCAGCGGTGCGTTACAGCGCGGCAAGCCTGGCGGTTGAGGGTGACGCCTGGGTGCGGGATGTCGCGGTGCGGGCGGGGTCGGAGAGCAATCGGGTTGGCGAGGCGGGAGTCAGCCTGATCTCCGCGCGGCTGAAGGTGCCGGCGTTCCATCCGGGGAAGATGTCGAATGCGCTTGTGGAGGTGATGTTGAACGTGAGCAACGGTTGGGCGCGCGTCGGCACAGGGGCGGTGTTGGAGGACGTGAGGGGCTCGGTGCCGCTGACCTGGTCGCTCGCAAACGGACTGTCGTTTCTGCCGGAGCAGAGCCTGACGTGGCAACGGCTGGAGTCGCAGGGGCTAAAGATTGAGCCGGACGGGTTTTCGGTGGCGGCAGACGGGAAGGCGGTTGAGGCGCGGCTGGGGGCGCGGGTGGCGGGGAGCAAGGTGGGCGTGGCGCTCAGGGCGAGTGTGCCGCCGGCTGATCCGCAGCAGGCGGTGATCGACGTGGTGCTTCCCGAGACGGAGATTGGGGAGGACGACGCGTTGGCGGGATGGGCGCGAGGCAAGGTCAAAGGCACGGAGATCACGGGCCGTATGGCGGTTGAGGCCCAGGTGCGCTTTTTGGGTTCGCAGCCGCATGTGCTGGGGCGGGTGCGGCTGGCGGACGGTCGGGTGCGCAGCGGCCAAATGGAGGTCGAGGGACTGGCCGCGGACGTGCCATTCGAGGTCGGCGTGTTTTTCAGGACAATAGAACGCCCGTCTGTTTCGTTTATACGGGCGAAAGCGGGGAACGTGAAACTCGACAAAGGTCGTTTAGCGTTTCAGTTTACGCCGCAGGAGTTGTTTGTGGACCGGATGGAGGTTGGCTGGTGCAAGGGGAGCCTGAACGCCTACTCGGTGCATCTGGCTCTCAAAAAGCCAAAAGACGATTTCATTGTGTATGCGGACCGCATCGACTTGGGCGAGGCGCTGATGATGGTGTTCCCGTTCAAGGGGATGATGCAGGGCGTGTTGTACGGGCGTTTCCCGGTGGGCTTCGACAGCGGACACGTGAAGCTCTCGACGGGATTCCTCTACTCCTTGCCGGGGCAGGGTGGAAGAGTGAAGTTGGACGAACCCGCGCAGATGGCGGCGTTGCTGGACAAGGCCGGCATCAAGGGCGAGGTGCAGGCGCCGCTGTCAAGGGCGCTGAGCGACATGGATTTCAGCACGTTCAAGATGGATCTGGAGCCCGGGCAGGGTGATGAGGGCACGTTGCGGATCAGGCTGGGCGGCCAATCGAACGACAAAGAGTGGCCGGCTCCGGTGGATTTGAATCTGAATCTGCACGGGCCTTTGGAAGACCTGCTGAATATGGGACTGGACCTTCAAAGGTGATTAGACCGGTTAACAAGGAGAAGCGAGAATGAAGAGATTACGGAGACGGACGCTGGCGGTTCTTCTGGCGGCGTCGACAGGAGTAGTGGGGGGCGGGTGTTTGTCCATCAAGACAGAACACGAGATCAAGCCGATCCACATCACGATGGACGTGAACCTGAAGGTCCAGAAGGATCTTGAGAATTTTCTGGATTTAGACAAGTAGCTTAGAGTGGAAAAGGAGAAAACGTTATGAAACGGATGAAGACGATGGTGAGCCTGGCGATTGCGATGGTCATCGGGGTCGCGTGTTTGGCGCAGGCGGACGACATGAGCGATGCACGCGAACGTCGCAAAGCGCGCCGTGCGCAGGTCGAGCAACTGGTACAGGCGGAAAGCGTGACCGAGGGCGACGCCGGCTATCTTATTGCCAAGGGCACACTGGACGAGGCCAAGGCCGCGCTGGTGAAGGCGGAGAACGCGGACCGCAAGATCGGCTATGAGGCGATCGCCAAAGCCAATGGCAAGACGGTTGAAGAGGTCTCCAAACAGGCCGCTGCGATCACCAAGGCCCGTCAGCCGAAAAAATGAGGGTGCTGAAAAAGCGTGGGCCGATACCTTGATCGAAAAGATGCGTTCCTTATAAAATCGGCTCCTCACCAGAATTCATGGGTAAACAAAGATGACGGAGTTACCCACAGCCCCGCCGACGGGCCGGTAAAG
>CAZXVN010000370.1:0-9429 GCA_964643945.1 uncultured Lentisphaeraceae bacterium
GGTGATCGGACAAAAGTCGGTGATGGGGGATGCGTTCGTGCCGCCGCACATCCGCGTCAAGGTACTGGAACTTCCCGTGTCGGTCCGCGCCGACGGGGAGCTGGCGTTCAAGGTCTCCGCCGAACATCTCTTCGGCAAACCGGCTGCGGGGCTGACGGCGGAGGCAAGCCTGATCTGCTCGGCAACCGAGTTCAAGCCAGAGTCCTGGAAGGGGTATCGCTTCGGCGACGCGGAAAAGAAGCTTTCAATGAAGGTAAAGAGCATTCCTCGGCAGATTCTGGCGGAAGACGGCACGGCGTCGTTTTCGGTGAAGGTTGCGGTAGACGGGCTGCCGCCCGCACAGGTGAAGGCTGTGGTTCAGGCGATGGTCACCGAGACCAGCGGACGTGACGTCGCCGCTCAGGCTACGGTGAAGATCGATCCCTACCCCTTCTACATAGGGCTTGATCCCGGAGAGAACAAGATATTGCGCGTGGGTTCGCCCCGAAAGGTCGCGCTGGCGGCAGTAAACCCGGATGGCTCTCGTCACGTCGAGACAACGCCGCTGGAGATCCGGATCGAACGGGTCGCGTGGCTAAGCGCCATGCGGAAAGATCCGTCTGGCAATTACCAGTGGGAAAGCGAGCGCGTCAAGACACTGGTTTCAGAGGCCAAAACCGAGACCGGTTCAGCAGATACGGCGTACACCTTTTCTGTCGAAGCGTCCGGCGATTATCTGATCACCTTTACAGATCCCGTGTCGCGGGCCTCGACAAGCTGGCCGTTTGTGGCAGGCGAGGAAGGACAGGCAGGAGGCAGTTGGGACCGCGCAAGTCCGGACCGCGTCGAGCTGGTATTCGACAAGCCCGAGTACCGGCCCGGCGAGACCGCCCGCCTTCAGCTTCGGGCACCGTTCACCGGGCAGGCGTGGGTTTCGCTGAACAACGCGAACATCCTGGAAAACCGCATCGTGTCGTTCACAAACAACACGGCCATGGTCGAGTGGCCGGTGACGGATGTGTTTGTCCCGAGCGTCGAGGTCGCTGTCACTCTGGTTCGTCCGGCCGTGGCCGAAAGTGTCTGGAGTGCGCATCGGGCGTCGGGGGAGGCGCTCCTTCTGGTGCGGCCGCAGGAGCGGAAACTGACTGTGAAAGTGGGGGGTGCAGCGGAAGTGTGGCGTCCGAAGAGCGTCTTGCCGGTGAGCGTGTCGGTGACTGACGCGGCGGGGGCGCCTGCGCGCGGAGCGGGTGTGACGGTGTTGGCGGTCGATGAAGGCGTGTGTCTGCTGACCGACTACGAGACGCCGGACCCGTATGGGTTCTTTCTTGAGGCACGCTCTGGCAACCTTTGCTTTTACGACGTATACCGCAACCTGATGCCGATCACCAGCGAAGCGATGTTCGGGGCCGCTTCGCATGTCGGCGGCGATGGCGGGGACGAGATGCTCAAACGGCTGAACCCGGTGGCGGCTCGCCGCTTCAAGCCGTTGGCGTTGTGGCAGGCCAACGTGAAGGCAGACGAAGCAGGCCATGCAACTGTGTCGTTTGAGGTGCCCGAGTTTGCCGGAGAGCTGCGCCTGATGGCGGTGGCTTGGAATGTGCAGGCGGTGGGATCGGCTGCGGGGTCAGTCAAGATCAAGCGCAAGCTGGTGGTGCAGCCCGACCTGCCGCGGTTTCTTGCACCGGGTGACCAGACACAGGTTCAAGTGACGCTGCATAACGAAAGCGGCGACGCCTGCACGGCGCGCGTTTCGCTGCGGACTGAAGGCCCGCTGACCTGCGCCGCGGCTGTCAAAGAAATTCCCTTGAAGACGGGTGAATCCCTTACGGTGCCGATGACGGTTGCTGCGCGTGAGCAGGCGGGGACCGCGCAGGTGTTTGTGAAGGTCGAAGGTGCGGGTGAGGTCTATGAGGAGCCGATCGAGCTGGCGGTGCGTCCGGCCTCGGCGCTGCGCGTGACAGCCGAGCACGGCGTCTTACAGCCCGGCGAGGAGAAGAGTTTCACGCCGCCGCAAGGGGTGCTTGAGGAGAGCTTCAGCCAGACCTTCTTCTGTTCTGCGCAACCCTCAGTCAATCTGCTCGGCGCGCTGGACTACGTCGTGAACTACCCGTACGGCTGTTTGGAGCAGACCGTCTCCTCCGCGCTTCCGCTGCTAACGCTCGGCGAGTTGGCCAAGCTGATGCCCTCGAAGGAGAGCACGCTTGCGCAGGAGGCGCCTGACCGGATCAACGCCGCGCTCTTGCGGGTGCTCTCCATGCAGCGCTGGGATGGCTTTGCGATGTGGCCCGACATAGTAGGGAGCAGCCCGGAAGCAACCGTGTACGCGGCGTTCTTCTTGGTGCAGGCGGCACAAGCCGGCTATGCCTTGCCGAAGGAGTCGCTGGCTGAGGTGCTTAAAGTGATGCGCAACCAGCTGCCCGACGGCGACGACGTATCGCGCGCTTATGTCTGTCATGTATTGGCGCTGGCTGGACAGCCGGACCATGCATGGATGTTGCGTCTCTACGAGCAGGCGGAATCGCTGAAGATGGAAGACCGTTTCCATTTGGCGCGCGCGCTGATCCGTTCCGGCGAAGCAGAGAAAGGCCGCGAGCTGCTGGAAAGGGCGCAGTCGGTGAGGGGGTTGCGCGAAGCGTCATTCGCGTTGCTTGCCTGGCTGGAAGTGGATCCGAAGGCTCCCTTTGTGGCGGTGTGCTGTCAAGAGATCGAGCGGGTCCGCCGCTCGGAAGGGCACTGGGGGTCTACGCACGACAACGCGCTGGCGCTCTTGGCGTTGGGTGATTATGTCCGGCATACTCCGGGCAAGACGCAACTGTTTGCGCCGAAACTGTCAGGGGCCGGTCAGACGCGGGACATGCCGGCGACGAACGCCTTTACGTGGCTTCCTGGCAAGGAGGCTGACCGTGGAGCCGTACAGATACGTAACGCGGGGCCGGGACCCATGTACGTGACGCGCCGCGTGTCCTGCGTGCCGCTTGCCGCGAACGAAGCGGCGGCCGACTCAGGGTTGCAGGTGCGCCGCGAGTGGCTTGATCAGCAGGGCACGGTCATTGACCCCCATGTGTTGCAGCGCGGGGATGTGGTGATCGTGAGGCTGACGCTCGATCCGCTGGGACGGGAGTGCAGGGACGTGGTCATTGACGAATTGTTGCCCGCCTGCCTTGAGATTGAGAACGCGCTGATGGCGACAACCGGCGGGCGAGACTGGATCAAGGAGGACGAGGCCGCGTGGGTCCTGCACCGCGAAGTGCGCGATGATCGGCTGCTGCTCTTCAGCAAGGCCCTGTCTAAAAAGAAGTGTTTCCATTATGCGGCGCGTGTGGTGAGCCCCGGCGTCTTTGTCGTGCCGCCCGTTTCCGCCGCAGCGATGTACGACCCGCAGACCTTCAGCCGCCACGGTCGCGGACAGGTGACGGTGAAATGATTGACATGCGGCGTAAACGGCTCGGAAGGGCGCTGGGGCGGCTGTTGGCGGTTGGGTTGTGCGTCGGCGTTGTCATGTGGGTTTGCTGCCCTCCGCCGTTGGAAGACGCGTCGCGTTATCCGGCAGGGGTGATTCTGCGCGACCGCACGGGACAGGTTCTGCGCGTGGGGCTGGGCCCCTGCGATGTGGATTGTCGGCCTTGCTACCGAGCCTCCTTTGACGATTGGATCGTTCAGGCGGTGATCGCCTCAGAGGATAAACGGTTCGTCTCGCACGGTGGCGTTGACGTGGCGGCGCTGGCCCGGGCGGCGTGGCAGAACCTCTCGTCACGCCGGCGCATCTCGGGCGCGTCCACTATCACCATGCAGACGGTCCGGCTGATCCATCCGCACCGCCGTCTATGGTTCTGGAAGGCGGTGGAATCGGTGCAGGCTCTGCGGCTCGAGCGCGTGTGGACCAAAGAGGATATCCTGAGTCAATATCTCAACCGTGCGCCGTTCGGTTCGAATCTCGTGGGTATTGAGGCCGCATCGCGGGGCTGGTTCGGCAAGGCTCCGCAACAGCTCAATCTCTCCGAGGCCGCGTTGCTGGCGGGGCTGCTCCAGTCGCCCACGCGCTTCCGCCCCGACCGTTATCCCGAGGCCGCCAAGGCCCGCCGCGTGTATGTCTTAAAGCGGATGGAGCAGTTGGAGATGATCGATCAGCGGGCGTGCGCAGAGGCGGTCTGCGCGGACGTGCTGCTGCGGCGCGCACCGCGTCCGTTTATCGAGCCTTTTTTTTGCGACTGGGTTCAGAACACCCTGTGTGTCGAAGCGGGCGACCACACGACCACGCTTGATCCTGCGCTGCAGGGCGCGGTGAAAGGGCGTGTCGCGCGGCAGGCAGCGGCGCACGGTGTCGATGCCGCCGCGGTGGTGCTGGAGGTCAAGACCGGCGCGGTGCGCGCGATGGCCTGTTCCGGCGACTATTTTTCCAGGCCTGACGGCCAGGTCAACACGGCGGCCATGCCGCGTCCTGCGGGGTCGACCTTAAAACCGTTCGCTTTCGCTTTGGCGATGGATCGAGGGCTGCTCACGCCCGGCTGGGTGCTGGCCGACGTGCCGCGCCGTTTTGGCAACGACGCGCCGCTCGACTTTTCGGGTTCGTTCATGGGGCTCGTAACCGCGCGCGAGGCGCTGATCCTCTCGCTCAACCTGCCTGCCATCGAAGTGGAAGAGCGGGTGGGGCAGCCGCTTTTCTACGCGACCTTGCGGCAGCTCGGGCTGGATGCGCTGAACCGTCCTGCGGAGCATTATGGCCTGGGGCTGGTGCTGGGCAACGGTTCGGTGCGCCTCATCGAACTGGCGAGCGCCTACGCCTGTCTGGCGCGGGGTGGCGTGTGGCGGCCCTGTCGCGCGTTCGAGGAAAAGGGCGACCCGTCGGCAGCCCGTACGGGCGAGGGGCGGCGTGTTTTCTCAGAGGGCGCAAGTTGGCTCGTGGCGGAGATGCTGAGCGGCGGCGAGCGCGCGCAGGATGCGGTGGGGCACATGGCCGATGTCGGGCTGCCGCGCTTTGCGTGGAAGACCGGCACGTCGTCCGGGTTCCGCGACGCCTGGACCGTGGCGTGGAATCCTGACTATGTGGTGGCGGTCTGGTGCGGCTTCAAGGGCGGCCAGCGCGGGCCTGCATCGCTGGTCGGCAAGAAGCTCGCCGCGCCGGTGGTGTGGGAGGTGATCCGTCACCTCTATCCGGCAGGCGGCGCGCCGTGGTATGCGCGGCCTGTGACGGTGGTCGGGCGTGAAGTGTGCGCGGTCTCTGGACGGGCCGCGGGGCCGCTGTGCGAGCGGCACGCAACCGATCTGGCGCTGAAGCAGTGCTCCTCGTGCGGGATCTGCCCGGTGCATGTGCGCGACAGCCAAGGCGCGGTGCAGGCACGCTGGCCGCCGGAGGTCACGGCTTTTCTTGAGGCGCAGGCGCACGGCCGCACACAGGCCCCGGCGGGCGGCGGGTTGCGGATCGTGTCGCCGGCGGACGGAACGGTGTACAGGCTCGTCGACGGCATGACCGCGCAGCGGGTTGCTTTTAAAGTGTCGGGCGTGGCGGGGAGCGAGCCGCTCTATTGGTTTTGTGACGATGTGTTGGAGGGTGCGGGGACGGGCGGCGCGCCCTTTTTCTGGACGCCTGAGCGGGGCACCCACCGTTTCGTCTGTTCCGCCGTTTCCGGCGCGGCGTCGGCGGTGACGCTCCGCGTCGAGTGAAACAGCCAGTGAAGCAGTGCAGAGGGCTGTGCCGATACGGCTTGAAGCCTGTTCAGCGCGCGTGTTATCATTCAAACTTCAAGTGAGGGTGACAAGGGATGGGAAGGATGGGTGTCCGTGACTGATGGATTGTTATGCGTGGCGGTCGGACTGCTTGTCATTGCAGTGGCGCTCTTGTGTGTTCTTCTCAGGCGAGTGTCGCGGGGCAACGATGCGATGCTTGCTTCCAGACTGGATGCGTTTGAAAAGGCGCAGGAGCGCACCGAACACACGGTCCGGGACGAGGTGGCGCTCAATCGCGGCGAGTTGGGCAAGGCCGCGCGCGAACAGCGGCAGGAGCTGACCGAAGCCTTCAAGACCTTTGGCGATTCGGTGGTGCAGCGCATGAGGGATGTCGCCAATTTACAGAAGGCCCAGCTCGAAACCATGTCGGGTGCGATCGCGAAGCTGCAGGAGTCGAACGAAAAGAAGCTGGAGGCGGTGCGGATCACGGTGGAGGAAAAACTCCAGAGCCTTCAGAACGACAACGCCAAGCAATTGGAGCAGATGCGGCAGACGGTGGACGAGAAGCTCCAGGGGACGCTGGAAAAGCGCCTGGGCGAGTCCTTCAAACAAGTCAGCGACCGTTTGGAGCAGGTGCATAAGGGGCTGGGCGAGATGCAAACGTTGGCTACGGGCGTCGGCGACCTCAAAAAGGTGCTCACGAATGTCAAGACGCGCGGGACGTGGGGCGAAGTCCAGCTCGGCGCACTGTTGGAGCAGGTGCTCAACCCCGATCAGTTCGCCATCAACGTGGCGACAAAGGAGGGCGGTGAGCGCGTTGAGTTTGCAGTCAGGCTGCCGGGGCCAAGCGCCGACAAGGAAGCGCCCGTCTGGCTTCCGATCGACGCGAAGTTCCCTGTCGAGGATTATCAGCGCCTGCTGGAGGCACAGGAGCGCGGCGATGTTGAAGGCGTTGAGGCGGCAGGGAAGCAGCTGGAGAACCGGGTCAAAGCGTGTGCGTACGACATCTGCGACAAGTATGTCAACCCGCCCAAGACCACCGACTTCGCGATCCTGTTTTTGCCGATCGAAGGACTCTTCGCGGAGGTCATCCGCAGGACAGGCCTGGCCGAGACGATTCAGCGGGAGCGCCGTGTGGTGATCGCGGGTCCGACGACTCTGTGGTCTATTTTGAGCAGTCTGCAAATGGGCTTCCGGACACTCGCGATCCAAAAGCGTTCGAGCGAGGTCTGGAACCTCCTCGCTGCGGTCAAGACCGAGTGGACAAAGTATGGCGAGGTTCTGGATGCGGTGCAAAAAAAGCTGACTCAGGCGTCAGACACTCTGGAGAAGGCGAACGTCAGATCGAGGGCTATCGGGCGGAAACTCAAGGACGTGCAAGAGCTTCCGGTCGGCGATGTTGCCGCCTTGTTGCCGCCTGACGTGTTGGAAGAAGACAGCACGGACGTCGCAGATGACGAGGCCTGAGGGGCGTTGTCTGCTGCCGGAGGCGGCTCTAAGAATCACGGGGCGTGCGTAGCGTTTTGATAATCAGATAAACGCTAAGGCCGGTGACGAAGGTCCAGCAGAGAATCAGAGTGATCCAACCCGCGATGTTCATGCTTGTCCTCGCTTCCACTCCGAGGGCAGCGCGTCGATGACGGTCTGCACGACTTCATCGAGAGACAGGTGGGTGCTGTCGATTTCTAGCGCGCCGTCAGCCTTTTTGAGCGGCGCGTGTTTGCGCGTGGAGTCGATGGTGTCACGTGCGAGCAGAGAGCGTTTGACCTCTTCTGCAGACTGGTTCGCGATGCCCTTTTCGACCTCCTCCTTGCGGCGGCGTTCGGCGCGTGCCTCAGCGCTGGCCACGAGGTAGAAGCGGGCAGGGGAGCCGGGGAAGACGGCGGTCGTGATGTCGCGGCCCTCAACGATGAGGTCGCCGTACTGTGTCATGTCGCGTAGCCAGGCGGTCACGCGTTCGCGCACCTCTTTGACCGTCGCGACGGGGCTGGCGTGTTTGTTGATCTCCGGGGTGCGGATGGCGTCGTTCGGTTCTTGGCCGTTCACGAAATAGGCGATCTCGCCGTTGCGCGGCTGACAGTCAACGCTTACGGTTTTTGAGAAGGCCGCGACCGCTTCGGGGTTAGCGGTGTCGATGTGGTTCAGCAGGCACTGCCATGTCATGATCCGGTAGAGCGCGCCAGAGTCGACATGCAGGAAACCCAGCACCGCACCCACGCGTTTGGAAACGGAGGATTTCCCCGCCCCAGAGGGCCCGTCAATGGCGATGACTCGACTCACAAGAGAACTCCTGGTGGAATTAGGCGTGCATACAAAGGCCGCCGTCGACGCAAAGGGTTTGGCCGGTGATCCAGCCGGCGGCGTCTGAGGCGAAGAAACGGACTGCGCCGGCGACCTCTTCCGAGGTGCCGAAACGAGCCAGGGGAATGGCCGCGAGCTGCTTCACGCGGCGCGTCTCGGGAAGGTCGGCGGTCATGTCGGTGGTGATGATGCCGGGCGCGACGATATTGACGGTGACACCCGAGGCGGCCAGCTCGCGGGCGGCGGTTTTGGCGAGGCCGGAAAGACCGGCCTTGGAAGCGCTGTAGGCTGCCCGCATGAGGTCGCCGAGCAGCCCGGCATCGGAGGAGATGTAGATAATGCGCCCAGCCTTCTGGCGGGCCATGGAGCGGGATACGGCTTTCGTGAGCAGGAAAGCGGCGTCGAGGTTGGCGATCATGACGCCGCGCCAATCATCGAGTGTCGTGAAGGCGATGAGTTGGCTCTTGATGATTCCCGCATTGCTGACAAGCGTGTGGATCGGGCCGAGTTTCTGCTCCACCGCTTTCACCAGCGCCTCGACCTGTGCGGGCACCGTGAGGTCGGCTTGGAAGGCTTCCGCCTCACCGCCCGCCGCACGGATCGCGGCGACGGTCGCTTCGGCGTCAACCTGCGACGTGCGGTAGTGGACCGCAACACAAAAAGGGTCGCGAGCCAGCGCGCGGGCGATGGCTCGTCCGATCCCTTTGGCGGCACCTGTGACGAGGGCGGTTTTCATGGTGTTTTGAGATACGGGGCGAGCGCGGCTTCGTCAACAACCGCTGCGCCGGTTTCGGCCTGCACCTGAGCGAGGTCGATGCCGTTTTCCTGTGCGAGGCGTCGGGCGCGAGGCGTGGCACGCACGTATGCGTCGCGGTCACGCGCAGGCGCGGGGGCACCGGCAGGGCCTCCGCAGTAGGCGGCCATCAGGTCGGCGTTCACCCTTTCAGCGTCCGGGTCGCTTTCGTCCGGCGTGCCGATGAGCCCGACGATGAAACCGGTCGGCACGACGCTCTTCTGTGCGGCGCAGATGGCGAGCAGGATGCCTGAGGCGGGCGCTTCGAGCTCATACACCGCCTTGTCGGTGGTGAGTTCGGCGAGGGGTTCGCCCGCGGTGACGGAGTCGCCGATGGACTTGCGCCAGTGGGTGAGCGTGACGTCGACGAGGTTGACGTCCAGTTGGGGGATGATCAGTCGAGTCATAAGATAAAGAGTTGAGGATACATGCAGTCGCCTAACAGGAAAGAGAATATCTTTCGCAATGAGGCGCGGCAATGTCTTTCACGTGACGTATTTTAGCAGATTGTATAACGGACGATAAGAGCGAAAAGGGGCTAAGTTTCACGGGGGTGTGTGTCAGGAAAGTGACATGGCTTCGACGGTCATGCCGCAAAGACTGCCGGCCTGGCGGTGGCCTCGCGGTCGCGGACGCCCGACCAGTAGGCGTCGTGGAGTCCGTCGGTAATGAGCGCCCTGACCCAGAGGACG
>CAZXVN010000371.1:0-8191 GCA_964643945.1 uncultured Lentisphaeraceae bacterium
TGCTGGTCGGCGGACCGCCTTGTCAGGCGTTCAGCCAGGCGGGCAAACAGAAGGGCGTCAGCGACCCGCGCGGCACCATGGTTTCCCATTATCTCCGCTTCTTGAAAGAACTGAAGCCCATGTATTTCATTATGGAAAACGTTTCGGGATTACGCAGCATCGAGAAGGGCCAGTTGCTGCAAGCGATCCTCGCCGAAATGACGGCGCTCGGCTATTCGGTCTCGCACGACTTGCTCTGTGCTGCGGATTTCGGCGCTCCGCAACTGCGGAACCGGCTCGTGTTCATCGGGGTCAGGAATCCGTACCCGGCGGTTCCCTTGCCAAAACCCACGCATGCGCAGTGCCCAACCGGCGCCGAGAAGCCCTATGTCGGGATCGGCGACGCGTTCAAGGGACTTCCCGTCGTCCCGCTCTCGGGTGAGACGCTTGTCCAGGCAACGCTTTCCATCGCCGAGCGCCGGGCACGCTATTCCAGACCGAAAAAACAGAAACGCGTATCATGAGCAGCAGCCCCTTCCGCATTCTGATCTGCGCCGGAGAAGTGAGCGGCGACCTGCACGCCGCCGCGCTGATGCGCGCGCTGCGCGAACGGATCACCGGCCCCGTGGCGTTCCGGGGTTTCGGCGGCGACGCCATGCGGGCCGAGGGCGCGGAGCTGCTCTACCACACGGACCGGATCGCGGTGGTGGGCATCACCCCCGTGCTCAAAGACCTCCGCTTTTTTCTCAACATGCGGAAACACATGCAGCGCGAGATGCTCGCGTGGCAGCCTGACCTGGTGTTGACCGTGGACTATCCCGGCATGAACCTGCGTCTGGCCGAGTTCGCCCACGCCCAGGGCTTCAAGACCGTTCATTACATCTGTCCGCAGGTGTGGGCGTGGCACCGGTCGCGCATCCCGAAGATCGCACGCACTCTCGACCTCCTGATCTGCATCCTGCCCTTTGAACCCGCCCTGTTCAAGGGCACTCCGCTGAAAGCCGTCTTCGCCGGGCATCCCTTGGTGGACCGGGCTGCTGAGACCCGCGCGGAACCGCCCGCCGCGCTGCCGTGGCAGGGGCGTTACCGGGTCGCGCTGCTGCCGGGCAGCCGCGCCGGCGAGATCACGCGCATCCTGCCCCGACTGTTGGCGTCTGCCGCGCTGCTTGAAAAACGGCTGAGCGGCGACTGCTCGTTCATCCTTCCTGCGCCGACCCCCGCGATGCGTGCGCTGGGCGAGGCCGTGGCCTCTGCCTCGCCGGCCAAGCCGCTCCATTTCGCCTTCGTCGACGGCCAGGCGCGGCAGGTGCTGCTGCAGGCGCAGGCCGCGGCGGTGGCTTCAGGCACCGCCACGCTTGAGGCCTGCCTCATGCGCTGCCCCACCGTGCTGGTTTATACCGCGAGTTTTGTCACGTATCTGGCTGCGAAACTTCTGGTCAAAGGGGTCAAACATCTGGGGCTGGCGAACATCATCGCTGGCAAAACGGTGATGCCTGAGCTGTTGCAATACGACTTCACGCCGGAACGCCTGGCCGACCATCTGTACCGCGCTCTCACCGACGACCGTGCCCGCAGGGCCGTTCTGGCGGATCTGGAAGCGGCCAACGCCCTGCTCGGCGCTGGCAACGCCTCTGGACGCGCCGCCGACGCCATCGTCACGGAACAAGGGCTTGCTTAGCGGGAGCTCTTGTCTAAACCCTTGTTGTCTCAGGAACGGCCTGACAAAACCACTACCCAAAACCGCCCGTTTCCGCTATGGTATTGGCACATTTACGCTTAATCAAAGGAACCCTGCCACATGAAACACATTCATGTTCAAGCCCAGAAGGACCACATTTTGTCGCTCTGCACCGCCTCGCCGATTCAGGCGCTGACCGAACTGATCTGGAACGCGCTGGACGCCGACGCGTTCGATGTCCAAATCGATGTGATCCAAAACCCGTTGGGCGGCATCGAGTCGATCCGCGTGGCCGACGACGGGATGGGCATCAATGCGTTGGAGGCGGACAGCCATTTCGGCAACCTCGGCGGTTCGTGGAAGCGTGACGCGGACAAGACCCCGCTTTCGGGACGCGTGCTGCATGGCAGCAAGGGCAAGGGGCGCTTCAAGGCCTTCGCGCTGGGGAACCACATCGAGTGGCGCACGACCCTGCAGACCGAGGCAGGGCTGCGCTCGTTCGTGCTGACCGGCCGCGCCGAGGACCCGAGCCTCTTCACCCTCACCGATGCGGCCACACCCGGTCCCGGGACCGGTACGGAGGTGCTGATCACCGATATCCGTAACGCGCTCGGCTCGCTGCTCGACACCTCTTGGGTGGTGCAGCAGTTGGCGTCGCACTTCGCGCTTTATCTCAAGGCGTATCCCAACGTGCGCATCTATTTGCAGGGTCTGCTGGTCAATCCAGTCATTGTGCAACATGCCACACGCACGTATCACCTCAAATCCTCGGAGGGCTCGAAGGCCGAGTTGCAGGTGATCGAGTGGAAGACCAAGCAGAGCCGCGGCAAGATCGTTTTCTGCAACACGGACGGCTTTGCGCTCCACGAGGTGGATGCGGCGGTGCGTCCCGGCAGCGGCTTCAACTACACCGCCTACCTGGTCTCCTCGCGCTTCGCCGCGCTGCACGACGAAAACCTGCTGATCCTCGACGAGATGCATCCGGAGATCAAGGCCTTCCTCGACGCGGCCCGCGACATCCTGCGCCGCCACTTCCGCGAGCGCCGCGAGGCGCTCATGGCCGAGCTGCTGCAGCAGTGGCAGGCGGACGGGGTGTATCCCTATGCGGGCGAGGCCGCTAACGAGGGCGAAACGGCAACCCGCAACCGGTTCGATGCGTGCGCCCTCGCGGTCCGTTCCTGCTCGGACAATTTTGACATCCTCTCGGTGCTCGAAAAAAAGCTGATTTTCCGGCTGCTGCGCGAGCTGCTGGACTCCAAGCCCGACACCTCGGTAACGGTGTTGAACGAGGTGCTGGGCCTCCCCGCCAAGAAGTTTCGCGAGCTGCAGAAGGCGTAATAGCGCTATCAGACCTGTCCCGCGCTGTAGCGGCTGTAGCACTTTTATGTTTCCTTACAACCCCTTCTTCCAGACGCACCGGTAGTTGAACCGCCGGTTCGGCGCGCTGTCGCCTTTGACGCAAAGCGAGATCGGATCTTTCAGCTCGGCCGGATTGTCGCACCATTTGAAGTCAAACGTGAACGCGTCGCCTTTCAGTCCCAACAGTTTGCGCGGCACAGCCAGCTCCATCGCTTTGCCCGCGTAACGGTAGTCGAGCCGCGCCACCTCGACCCATGGACCGTCGAGTGCCTTGGGGTCGTAACGTTGGATTGTCGTGGTCTTCCCGTCCACCACCTGCCTGTTGATGAGGTAGTCATAACCGTACCAGCCCGTGGCGGGATTCCGGTCCGCGTCGATCAGCAGCAGCATCCAGTTGCTTCCGGTGTGCGGGGTGAGTGCATCCTTCGTCTCGACGTAAAAGCTGATGGTGTCGCGGTCAACAGACACCTTGCCGGTGACGATGTCGTTGCGGCCTGAGTCGTCTTTGTAATGAAGCCCGCCATAGCCTTTGTAGTCGCGGTGCGCGGTGTCGCCGATTGTGTCGCGGTACTCGACCTTGATGTCCGCCCAGTCCGCAAAAACGCCGTCGATCTTGATGCGGCTCATGCCAAGCACTTCCGGTATGGAACGCACGCCCTTATAGCGCCGGATGTTCTGCGCCATCTGCATGTAGTAGTTGTCCGTGTACCCGCCCTTCATCGGCTGGATGCAGCGGGTGAACTCGGCGTTATACTGGTCTACGAAATAGAACGGGCTGGCCCGGCGCATGAACGGGAATGTCGCTCCCGGCGCGGGCTGGTATTTGCCGGCAGTCCACTCGTTCCAGTCGTTGAGGTACAGGAACTGCGGGTCGCTTTTGAGCGCCTCGTCCCAGCGCTCCTGGAAATAGATGCCGTAGCCTTCGGGATTCGCGACGGTCTTGCCCAGCCACGGCACGAAGGTCGGCACCGGCATGTCGTATTCGTTGAGTTGCGGCTGTCCCTGCGCACGGGACCAGGACTTGCCGATCATGGAGCTTGCGTGTTGCGCCGGGGTGACCGCCGCCTCTTCCTTCTGGCCGTTGTGTCTCGACACCAAGTCGTCAGGGTTCATCGTCTTGACCCGCTCGTCGCCCAGATCATAACCGAAACTCCAGTTGTCCTCGGTCCCGACAAAGCGTTTCCCGGCCCATTCACGGTAACCCCACCACATCGTCCGCAACGTGAAGAAGCTCTTCACCTCTTGCGTATAATCCGCGTAGAACTCCTCCGTGTAATCGGGATTGCCAAAATGCGGATGCTTCGTGTCGGTTTTGGCTGCGACCTCGTAATGCGGATTCGGATTCTTCACGTTCCCGCCGTTGGCATCGAATTTCGGATTCCCGTTGCAGAGCAGCAGCGGCTTGCCATCCCAGCCGAACCAGAGGTCCTTATGCTTCTCCGTCTTATAGATTTTGTCGAACAGATCCTGGACTACCGTGATCACCGGACCGTTGAAAGCCCAGAAGCAGAACTGCGGAACCTTGTTGCCTTCGGCCTTCATCCTGTGCATCACTGCGAAGAGCGTCTCCCACTCGTCCCAGTAGCGCACCGCATTGGTGACATCCATGATCAGCACATCCACGCCTGCATCCACGAGCATCGACATATCCTTGCGGATGACATATTCATCCTTGCTCAGAAAATAGCCCGCCTCCGGCTCGCTCCAATGATACGAGGGTCCCTTCCAGAGCGGATGGTTGGCATCCAGACGCGCCTTCGGATCAGCGATCAGCAACCGGGTCACATCCGCATCATATTTTCCATCGCCATTTCCCAGCCCGTCGCTGTGCCATGTAATGTAGAACATGCCCACCACACGGCGCTGACCCGTCTTGACCGGCCCCGCTTCAGAGATGGACGGCATGTTGCGGCCAAGCGCATCCTGCGCCACCCAGGTATCGGAATAAAGGTCGCGGTAACCGGGCGGATCCTCCGCACATACAGCGACCTCGGCAAACACGAGCATGCTGAAACTCGCAAGGCAATAACTAAACTTTCCAAAACACATCATTCATCTCCCATCCAGAGCCCAAATATCTCACAAGCAGGCGTATGCCGCAATCAAGGTGTCTGTGCTTTTATTTTTCCTTTGTCTAACAAATCATTTTTCCAACAGCACCGGTCGTTGAACCGCCGATTCGTCACGCTGTCGCCGTTGAAGTAAAGGAGGTACTGAAGAGAACGGTTTCTATTACCTGGACGTCACGCTTCCAGACGAGATCAAGAAAACCGACTTCACCGGCTCCAAGTCAACCCGGACGCGGGTGATGTCGGCACTCGCTTCCCGGTCGTGCGAGCAGGGCGCCGGCGATACGGCGCCGGTGTGCGGATCCCACAGCTCGAGGTTATGCCGGCCGCGCAAGGTCACGTCGGCCGTCACCCGCTGCGCGCTGGAATTTGCGAAGAAATAGAGATCCGCGCCGGCCTTCACCTTGTGGATATAGGCGAACTGCCGGTTGCCGCCCTCGTACCAATTGGAGTTGAGCGCCGACTGGTTGACGTAGGGGTCTTTGCCGTCGCGGGACACGCGGGGAATCTCAGGCACACCCTCCACGCGGACGTCCCAGACCAGCGCGAGTCCGTCGAGGGCTTGCTTCAGGCTGCGTTCATCGGGTTTCGCCACGAAGACGCCGTGACCGGACGGGCCGAACATCGCCTGCGTGAGCCGGCGCACCTCCTCGTCGCAGCCGAACTCCGCAGATTGCTCCGGCAGGCAGGTTGTGGCCACCACGCAGCCGCCGCCGTCATAGAACCGTTTCACCTTTTTCAGATTGCTGAGGTAGACGGTCCGGCAGGCCGGGAGGAGCAGGACTTTGAACCGTTCCCGGTTTTCCTTGTTGTCGAGCGACAACTCCGCGCCGTCCACGCGGCAGCGCCCGTCGAGCACCTCGGGATGAAGCAGCGTGAAGTCGCGCCGGATCTCGCCCGTGAGCAGGCGCATGAGTTCGAAGTAGTCGGTGCCGGGGACCGGCACGTATCCCCAGTTCGGGCTTTGCTCGCCCACGCGGTAACGGGCCTCGATGTCGGCGATCGGATAAAGAATGCCGATGTCCGCCATGTGCCGGCCGCCGCGCAGCAGCGTCTCGCAGCGTGCCGCCCAGCGGTTGAAGCGCGGCAGCTCGGGGCCGATTTCCGGATTGCGCCAGGAGATCTCGGGCATGATCGCCATCTTGTCCGCATCCCACCACGTGCCGTGCGGCAACAGGGCGTTCACGCCGCGTGCATAGCACTCCATGCCCGCGCGGTAGAGCATGTTCGAGTCGTTGGGCAGTTTCTGGTGGAAGTTGCCGTAGATTTCGCAAACCATGAGAGGACTGTCATAATTGTAGGCGGCGGAAGCAGGTATGGAGAAGCCTTCCACCCCGTGATGGTAGTAATGGATGTAGTCGGTCAAGGGATAACCCTGATATTTGTAGAACAGCAGCGCATCGCCCGACGACTGGAGCGGGTTTGCATTGTAAGAGCCCGCAGGATGGCCAGAGGATTTCACGCCGCGCTGTCTGCACCATGCCTCGGTTCCTCCGGGATAACCGGCCGCGAACATCTCATTGCGCACACTGTAGAGCGCCACGCGTGCTGCACCCGTATCCGGGCCGATGTCTTCCCAGAGCGCCGGGTAGTAAGCATCGGCCGGCCGGCCGATGCGCTTTTTGAACTGATCGCGGAACGACGGCGTCCAAAGCAGGCAGTCAGGCGCGTTCATGGCCGTCAGATCATCGAAAAAGGTCATTTGGATCGTGGAGCCGAAATGCTTCGGGAACCGGCGGTAGAACGGGTCGTAGGTCAGAGAGAGGAACTTGCCGACCGCCGCCGGGTCGAGGTAGTCCACCAGGCGCGTGCCCGAAACCGTGGCGCACACGAAGGCCTGGACATCCCACCGTCCCGCCGGCGCTTTCCAGCGCACCGTCTTGGCCCCGTAGTCGGCTATGACCGCACTACGCTTTCCGTCGTCGAGATTCTTGGCGACGACACTCATCAGGACACCTTCCGGCATCGGGATGATTGCCTCGCCCGGCCCGGTTACAGTGGTTTGGCCGCGTGCCAGGTACTTCAGCAGGAAATCCGGATGCTTTTCGCGCATCTGGTTGCCAGCCGAACCGGACGGAAAATCGCAGTCGTCATAGAACACCACGGCCATCCCGAGTTCCTTGGCTGTGTCGAGAAGGCATCCGTAGATGTCGAAGTACTCGTCTGAGAGATAAGTCGGCTGCGTTGGCGGCTGCATCGCGTGAAACGTGAGCGGCGCCACACCGCCGAACCCGCACTGGTTGCGCATCGCCTGCAACTGTGCCCGGACGCCCTCCTTCGTGAGGGTGCCGTTCAGCCAGTAGAGCGTGACCGTGCCTGCGCTCTGGGGCGGCGCCGCAAAGCGTCTGCGCAAACTTGCCAGATCGTTTGTGTCCTTTCCGACTGGCGCGTCGGCAGCGCCGCACAGCAGCGCCGCAAACAAAGGGATACACGCAACCGTAACACGTAACGTCGTAGAATACTCCCGCGACGAACGTTTCTTTTTATGGTCACTTGACTGGTTCATGAATCCCGCTCCTTGCGTGCTTCATTTCATCACTTGGGCAGGCCGGACAGCACCCGCTCGGCCGTGAAGACGTTCTCAATGTTCAGGGTGTCTTTGCCCGTCAGCGTGTGGACGTATTGCCCCCCCACAAGAACCGTGCGCTCATCGGTTACGGTGAAGGCCTTTGTCCAGCCTATTTGGTCGCCGTCTTTGAGGATGCACCGGCCGTCCTTCGTGAACTCACGCGTGTAGTTTCTGCCGGCATGTTGGTAGGACCACGTTCCGAGGATGGGGTGCTGAGCAACGCTCGGTGGCTCCCTCGGGGCCAGAATCCCGGGATTACTTCTTGTCGTACCGGACGTGTTGGAGACAACGCAGCGATACGCACTGCCGATATCCCACAGCGTCGTGGCCGGCGTGGTATAGCTCGGGGAGTTCGCTCCGGGGATATCAGCCCGGTTCTTCTGCCACTGGTAGCTGAGGCCCGTGCCGGAGGCCGACACAGTAAAGGTGGCCGTCGCGGGCAGCACTGCCGTTGTGTCCACTGGATGCGTGGTTATGACCGGCGTACCGGCGGGAGCCGGTTTGCATTCAGCGCGCGAGATTTTATAGGTCACTCCG
>CAZXVN010000372.1:0-5869 GCA_964643945.1 uncultured Lentisphaeraceae bacterium
ATCGCCACTTTCATGATCTCGGCATCCTGAACTTCAAGCTTTCGCATAGCTATCCCTCCTTGTGAATGACAGGATAGCACAGGTATTCATAATGCGCAATTACTTATGTCGCTGTGTATAGGTATCGTGACGCTAGTTAGACTTGTGCAAGATTGAAAAGCGCTTTGTCCGATACTCGTGACGGTCTTACCCGCCAGAGTGGAAGGGATGCTTACCACACCGCCGGATCCCGTATAACCAGTGATTGTGACCGTAGTGTTGCCGGGATTTAACTCGTAGGTGTAATCTCCGGACTGCAAGGCCAGCACGGGCCCAGCGGTCGTCAGCAGGAAAAGCGCCGACAGACAACCTGCCCTGCCGTTTTTCGTCTGCGAGAACACCCACCCAAGTCCGTCTTTCATCCGCGACATCCAAGATTTCTTCATGCGGTTCCTTTACAAGATTCGGTTTCTGATAGTAATCAAAAATCACATAACCATCCATTAAAGAAAAATTAATGTACTATCTTATTAAGTCCAATCGCAATAACAAAAAGTTGAAATCTCCTACCTGAATAAACCGGCTTCGATCATCTCTGGGAATGGACGGGGCATTGGCTTCAGGTCAAACACCGGTCGCAAGAATGATCAAACCCATAAACCAGCGTCACCATAAACACTCTCCTGCCCGCTAGGGCATAGCCTTCACCGTGACTTGCGCGGGCGGTCACAGACACCATGCAGGCTGTTCGGGCGCAGCATGGGTTGTCACACCTCTTCAGGCTTCGCCGCGTGACTCATCCGCGCAAGCTCCTGCCTTGTGCGCCGGCAGACCAGGTAAGCGGCAACGAGCGAGGCCAGATCGAGCCACAGCCAGTACCGGGCGCTGATGTAGTAGTCCCCCAGGGGCCGGCCAAGACCTGGAACCAGGTTCACCCCGCCCGAGGCCATGTCGCACAGCAGGTGCAGGAATACGGCGGCCACGCACATCTGTAAAACCATCTTGTACCGGGGTGCCAGAACGCGGGCGAGGATCACACCCAGCAGCAGTAAGGCCGCGAAGAATACTAACGTGTGGCTCCAGCTCGTGTATCTGGCATGCAGGCTCAGGTGCGGGGTCAAAAGGTCAGGCAGGGTTCCGCAGAAACCGATGCTCGCCCTGTCCAGGCGTCTGAACAACGGGAGTCCAGACCTCCTGACGGCGCGAAGGTTAACAAGCCCCGAGACGATGACGGGCAAAGCAAAATGGGAGACTACGGTCATCCTATGACTCCGAGCAGCAGGAGCAGCGTCAGGATTGCCGCGATCCCGATGCCGATGGCCGACACCGTCTTCGACTTGAAGATGACCGACTCAGGATTCCGCCTGAACCTGCGCTGGAGAAGCAGTGCGGCGCCCGCGCACAGTGCGGCGAGGCCGAGCAGCACCGCCATGGCAACTCCCGTTGCCGCCTCGCCGCCAGGCGCCACGGTGATGGCAGACGCGCATCCGAGCGCGGCCAGAAACATCACGCACAGGTACCAGAGGGTTCGGATCAATATCATCTCGTTCTCTCAGACATCAGGCTCGTCACGCCGGCCGTACGGGCCTTTCCTCGCATGTGCTGAAATCGCGCCGGCGGGGCAGGCGGAGGCGCACAACCCGCAACCGTTGCAAACCCTGGGGTCGATGCGGCGCGTGCCTGACTCCGAGACCGGCGCAACGGCTTGAAAGTAGCAACGCCCCTCGCAGACGCCGCAGGCGATGCAGAGGCCAGGGTCGACCTGGAACGTGGATTCCCCTTTGAACATGACCTTTGCCCCTGCACGGGTGTATTCGAGGCCAAGGCATTCGCCGGGGCGGCAGCTGCACACCCCGACAATGAAAGGCGTCTCCAAGGTCCATACCGTGTGGACAAGCCCGCGGCGCTCAAGGTCGCGGGCCAGTTCCGTGGCTTCCGCGACGCTGAGCCGCTGTGCGCCGGCAACGAACTCCGGCATATCCTCCATCACCTCACGCGGGTAGCTGCCGAGCCCGAAGCAGTAACGTTCGTCCCGCTTCCCTGTCAGCTGCCGCCGGCACATGCACGGGAACAGGTTGATTTCGTCGGCAAGGCCAAAAACCTTCTCAACATCATCCAGGGACAGGACCTGCCCGAAGTGCAGCGGCTTCATCTTGCGGGTGATGAAACGTTTGGCGGCCCATCCCACGACAGGCAGGCCGAGCAGCCGCATTCTGCGTTTGAAGACCTCGGATTCATTCGGCTTTTCTTCCAGCAGCCACCGCAGGCCGTCCCGGAAACGCGGGCTTCCCCGAACCAAGTCGGCCGAGTGGTTATACGCCTGGAGGTACCATTTCGCCCCGGCGCCATGCTTCATGCAGAATTCGCACATACGTCCTTGCCTTCGCCGCCAGCGTCAGGGGGCTTGGCGGCATAGCAGGTTTCACTTCCTGCCCTTGCAGGACGCGTCCATCTTCACGGGGCCGCCGCTTAATATATCCTTCGTGGCTTTAATCCGTTCTCTTGAAGTCATTATTTTGTTTCCCATCAATCCATTAACCCGCGCTCGATCTCTTCCAGCGACTTGCCCTTGGTCTCGGGCACCTTGAAGAGCACAAAGACAAAGCCCGCGAAACAGATCGCCGCATACAGCCAGAAGGTCTTCGCCGTGCCCAATGCCTTGTTCAGGATCGGGAAGGTATACGTCAGGATGAAGCAGGCGATCCACAACGCCGACACCGCCACAGAGATGGCCGCGCCGCGAATCCGATTCGGAAAGATCTCCGAGATCAGCACCCACGTGATCGGCGCCAGCGACATGCCGTAGCATCCGAGTGAGCACAGGGTGAAGATCAGGACTGCCAGGCCTTTCAGATGCAGGACGTAGGCCGCGCCGATCAGTATATGCGAGAGCCCGATCCCGGCGCATCCGACCAGCATCAGCGGACGCCGCCCGCAACGGTCCACCAGGCCGATGGCCAGCAGCGTGAACACCAGGTTGATCGCCCCGGTGATGACGATGTTGAACATGATGTCGTTGACGCCGTATCCGGCCGACCGGTAGATTTCCTCGGCGTAGTTGAACAGCACGTTGATCCCGCTCCACTGCTGCAGCACCGCCAGCGCGATGCCGACCAGCAGGACCTTGCGCATCTTGGGCACCATCAAATCGCTGAACCGCACCTGGCGCACTTCTTCGCTGGCGATAGTGTCCTGTATGTCAGCGACCTCGGCGTCGGCATAGCCCTGGCCGCCGATCTTCGCCAGTATCCGCCGCGCCAATTCCGGCTTGCCGTTCTTGACCAGCCAACGCGGACTCTCCGGCACGAGTAACGCACCGACAAAGAAGAGCAGCGAAGGCGCGGTTACCGCCGTGAACATCCAGCGCCAGCCGAACTGTCCGTTCCAGGACTGGCGGATCATCTCCGCGGTCGCCCCGTCCGCCACCTTCTGCGCGATCAGCATGTTGGCGATCTGCGCCCCCAGGATGCCGAACACGATTGTCAACTGGTTGATGGCCACCAGCCTTCCCCGCATGTGCGCAGGCGCCACCTCGGCGATATACATGGGCGAGAGGTTGGACGCCATGCCGATGGCTACGCCGCCCACGATGCGCCAAGCGACAAACGCGTGAAACGTCCCGGCCCAGCCCGTGAGGATCGAAGAGGCCGCGAACAGGAACGCGGAGACCAGCAGCAACTTTTTGCGCCCGAACCGGTCGCTCAATGCGCCGGAGACCAACGAGCCAATCAGGCAGCCCAGCAGGGCGCAACTGTTGGCCCAGCCAATCTGAGCCTCGCTGGTGAGATTAAAAAACTTTTCGAAGAACGGCTTGGCTCCACCGATGACCACCCAGTCGTAACCGAAGAGCAACCCGCCCATCGCCGCCACCAGAGAAATCATCCAGACATACAACAGATTGTAATCCGCCTTATTCCCGCCACCAGAGGTACTCACGTTCACATGGATCATATGATTACTTTCCGATTCCGTTTGCCGCCGCGATTTCACCGGCCTCTTTTCCCGCCTCATCAATGAACATCAGACGAATGCTCACCGTTCCGTCCGGCAGCTTCGCGGCGCGGTCAAGAACGACAGGCGTCAGAGGGGATACGGGTTCAGCCAGAATCTCTTTACCCAGCACCTGCCCTTGTCCATCCAAAAAACGGAACGCCACTCGCCCCGGCGCAAACACGCCGAACCGGCCGGTCAGCCTGACCGTCTTTCCTTCGGCCTTAACGCGCAGAGGTTCCGATACCACGCCCGCGTCCGTGCAGTCCGTCACCTCATGCTTGCCCGCTCCGATGTTCGCCGCGTACCAGTCGTATTTCCAGGTGAAACTCTCGCCCGGCTGGAGCTTCGCGAACGGACTCAGCATCTCGCTCTCAAAAACATACGGATTCTTCTCCGGATCGCCGGACATGACATTCTCTTTTCCCCAGGCCCGGAAGCTGCCCGTCCCGTTCAGCCAGAACTCGACGGACGAGCCGTCCGGATATTCCTTCCCCGGCTCAAAGGCGGACCGCTGGACAAACACCCGCCCGTCCGATCCGTCCACCGTGGCCACCCAGCCGGCCGTGCTGTCCAGGCCGATCTTGCCGACCTTGTACTGATACCGCACGCGCATCAGGCCGCGCTTCGCGTCGGCCTGAAAGGACGGATTTTTCTCGTCGCCGAAAATCACTGTATAGCCGTTGGTGAAAGGACTGTTCGGATTGATCGGACAATAGGCGTTCAGCTCCGCGTTGTGGCCGCCGCCGGGCTTCGCAGCGTCGAGCTGGCAATGAGACCAAATACCCCAGCGCCGGGGCTTCGTGTCGATGTTCTTCATGGTGGCTTCAAAGCCGACGTGCGTCGAACCCCCGTGCAGGCGGATCACGCGCGAAAACCGGATGCCGCTGCGCGTGTCCTCGCCGCTGGTCAGGCGCACCCCGGCGCCCGCGCCGTCTTCCGGCAGCAGCTCCATCTTGTACGGGCCGCCGTCCAGAACCGCATCCGGCGGCCCCGGCCACTGCTCCGCGTTGTCCCAGCCCTGCGGCGCGGGCCACAGCTTGTCGCCGCCGTAGTTCAGCCACGCGTTCTCCGGCCCCACGCCGCCCGGGGTTCACCCATAGAAAATTCTTGCCGCCGAACGCGTACTGCATCACGCGCCCGCCGATGATCGGCACGAGCTGTAGCGACACGTACCGGTTGCTCAGGCAGACCGCGTCCCAGCCGCGGTACTCCCCGCTGACCGGCACAACGTCCGCGCCCGATGCCGCACCCGCAAAGCCCAGAACCATGGTCATCAATAAAGTCATAGGAAAGCCTCGCTAGTCTTGTGAAAGCCCTTGTTGAACGGATTCTGCGCGTCTCTTGATAATATCCGCCACTTCTGACGTTTTGACTGGATTCTGCGATGAGGATTGCTCTTCTGTTGGACGTATCTTATCGGTGACAGCCAAGCCAGGGAATCGGTCCGGTTCAGGCTTGATGATATGCGTGCTGGGTGTATTGCCGAGCGGCAGTGCAAGGGTCTCACCCTGTACGGTAACCGCGATCTTATCCTGTGCCCCTGCAAGCGATATTCTCAGACCGCTTTCGCCTGCCAACAGAGGGCGGCGCGGCAACTCGGAAATCATTTTTTCGAGTTCGTCGGCATTGAGTTCACGCAAAAGTTTTTCATGTAATGTGGGTGGCGGCACACCCTCGGGAAGGAGGCATACGGCGCCAGCGCATTCGCCGCCAATACGTTCCAGCATTGCGAAATCATTCTGGTTGCTGATGCCGAGCACCTCCGCAATCCGTCGACGAGGCCCCTCCTCCGGAAGAATACCCGCAAAAAAAGAACGGGCCTGCTTCCCTTTGAACGTGACGTTCTCTAACGGAAGTGACCGGGACAACGGCATACTGTCCGTTCGCGCAAGCCATT
>CAZXVN010000373.1:0-21848 GCA_964643945.1 uncultured Lentisphaeraceae bacterium
AAAGTCCGGGCCATAAACCTTCACTGCCTCGCGTGGCACAACCGAACTGTAAGCGATCGTCAGATAGTAGGCAAACACGTTCATCGGACGCGTCAATTCAATGCGCACGGTGTGAGCGTCGAGCGCGAGAAGCCCCGGAACAGGGAGCCCATAATCGGTCGCTCCGGCCCCCGCCGACGCATCGGAGAAGGCCCGTACACCCGCGACCGAGTCCTCAACCAGCCACGATCCCGGCGACACGACCTTGCGGTCTGCCAGACGCTTGAGCGAAAAGACCACATCCTCCGCCGTGACCGGTCTGCCGCGTGGTTGCCCAGTTGCGTCCACCCCAAAACAGGGATCCGGCTGGAAGCGCGCTTCAGGATGAATGCGGAACACATACACCAGTCCGTTTGACTGCACCTCGGGCAGGGCTTCGGCCAACCCTGGAATCAACGTGTACGGCCGCGCCGCGTAATCGTACTCGTACAAAGTCTCATACACCAGCCGCACGGCGCGGGCCGCATAGATCGAGGACGCTTCAGCCGGGTCCATGCTCGCCACGCGATCCATGCTGCGGCAGAACACGGTCTCCCCACCTGCCGGCAGAGCCAACGCAACGGCAACAAGAACTAACTTAACATGACATGCCATCTCGGCCTTCAGTCTAACCCCCTATCCCGCCGTCGCCACAGCGGGATGCAGATACACCGGCAGCGGCTCAAGCACACGCGCCGCCGGCTCGGACAACGCCAGCCGGCCGACATCCGAGGCCGTCGGAAAAGCGGCACGAGGCACCAGCCGCTTTGCCGCAAAGGCGCCGCACAGCACGCCGCTTATCCGCTCCCAGTCGGATGAAACAATCCGCGTACCTGCCGGCACCGCTTGTGCCAACGCGTCGGCTGGCACCAGGCAGAAATCAGCCGAGGTGTGCGTCGGCACCCGTCCGTCGTAAAGCCGCACGCGCGGCGTGACCGCATCGACGCGGTAGGTGACGCTCCAGAGCCGGTTGCGCCGGGCATCGCCGATCACCGTCACGCACGCCGCGCCCTCCGCCTGCCCCAGCGCCAGTGCCGCGGCGCTGGCCACGCCATAGACCGGCTTGCCGCCCGGCAGCGCTAACCCCTGCAACGCCGACAGGCACGCGCGGATACCGGAGAATGACCCCGGGCCAAGCCCGCATACGAACCCGTCCAATTGTTCGGCAGCGACCCCGTGATCCGCAAGTTCCTGCGCCAACTCAGCGATCCACTCCGGCGCACGCGTGGGCTCTCCGTCCCACACGCGTCCGAAAAGCAGCGCACCCTTACCATCAAAAACCGCCATTCCCGGACGGGCCGAAGAGCGGTCAACGGTCAACCATCGCATATGTCACCATCCTTGAAAAATCGGGGTGCTCCCGCTGCGTCTCACTCTGCTTCTGCTCACTCATGCCTTGCCCCATGTTCCCTTTGAGTTTTTAACAGCGGTAGTTTATGCGTCCCTATCCCGGCACGCAAGTGGATTACGCGCTTTTTATTGTCTAACCGGCCAAAAGACTGTACTCTTTTTAATCAAACACTGGAGAGACACCCGTTTGTTGCAGGGCGTAGTGTGCGTCATCAGATGCAGACGGGTAACGGGATGTTCCCATGCGAAAACCAGAACCGCCGAAAATCAATCTGTCGCTCACCTCCTTTTTCAGCGCGGATGATATCCTGATCCGTCAGGAGGAGGTCTCGCGCAACCAACTCATCCGTCTCCTGCTCACCCATCTGGCCGACAACCATGGGCTTTTGGAGGTGGATGCCTATTACAACGCCATCATTGAGCGCGAGAACGCCAGCGACACGGTCTTGTCCAACGGCATCGCGATCCCGCATGCCCGCCTCAACGACCTCCAGCGGCCCTATGTCGGTGTCGCAACCTCGGCCCAAGGCATTCTGTTTACCGAAGACCATTCGCCGGTCCACCTGATCCTGCTGGTGCTCATCCCTCGTGACCAGCCCGGCCTCTACCTGCAGATCCTGCGCGCTTTGGCCACTGTCCTGCGCGACCGGGATGCGGCGCGTTCAGTCTCACACATGAAAACGCCGGAAGAGGTCATGCATTTTTTCGAGCGCGGCGGCATGGTTTTGCCGGAATACGTCTGCGCCGCCGACCTCATGAACGACGAGTTCATCGCCCTGCGCGACAACGACAATCTCAAGATGGCCATCGATTGCTTCATCGCAAAAAAAATCGACGCGATCCCCGTGCTGGACCGCGATGACGACATGGTCGGCATCGTCCGTGCAGGCGCCCTGCTCAAGGTCTGTCTGCCGGACTATCTGCTCTGGATGTCGGATCTCTCGCCGATCATCAATTTCGAGCCCTTCACCGCTATCCTCCAAAACGAGCAGAACACCTGGCTGTCCGATATTCTGTTCAAGGATTTTGCCTCCGTCCAGATGGAAGCGCCTGCCGTCTCCGTGGCCGGCGAGATGATCCGGCACAACGCGTCGCGCTGTTATGTCCTCAAAGGCAAGAAGCTGATGGGCGTCATTAACCTTCCGCGTTTTCTGAACAAAATCTTCCGGGAGTAACCCCCTATGTACAGCGAGCCCGTTGTTCAGACATCCTTCCTCCAAGCGTTCAGGAAAATAGGGTTCATGGTTGGCATCACGGCCCTTCTGGGCTGGGGCGCCCATCACATCGGCCTCGCGCCGCACACGCTTTCCGTCATTGCGGTGTGTACCTTCATCGCCGTGATCTGCACCACGCTGTTTTTCTGGACGCACCGCGTGGCCGTCGCCTTGCTCGGCGTCGCGGTGCTCATCGGCTCGCGCGCCATGACCCTCCACGGCATGTTGCGAGCCACCGAACTGGACATCATTCTTTTTCTGATCGGCATGATGGTGATCGTCGGAGCCCTCAAAGACCTGGGTTTCCTCACATGGGTCATCCAAGCCATCATCAACAAGAAAAAAATGAGCGGCATGACCTTCACGCTCATCCTCTGCTGCCTTTCGGCCCTGCTCGCCAGCGTCATAGACGAGATCTCGTCGATCATCGTCGTGCTCGCGCTGGTCTTTCTGGTCTGTGACACGCTCAAAGTGCGTGCCGCGCCCTTTGTGCTGATGTCCGTCATCTGCACCAACATCGGGTCCGCCGCCACCATGCTCGGCAACCCGGTCGGCATTTTCATCGGCAACAAGGCGGGCTTCACCTTCAGCCAGTTCCTCATGGGCGCAACGCCCATCGCGCTCTGCGCGCTGCTTGCCGCCGTGCTGACCCTGATCATCTGGTTCCGCCAGCCGATCCGCGAGATGACGCGCCAGATGGAGGAGCACCGCAAAGCGCACCAAGGTCTCGGACCCCTCATCCGCATCCCTTACCGCCGCGGCCTTTTCGTGCTGCTTGCCACCATCCTGATCATCGTTTTCCACCACCAGATTGAGAACATCCTCGGACTCACCGGCGCCGAAAACAAAAACGCGTTCCTCATCATCACGCCGCTCATCATCGCAGGACTGCTGATGATCTACCGGCCGCAACGCGCGCGCCATTACATCGAGCATGATGTGGAGTGGTGGACCCTGCTCTTCTTCATGTTGCTCTTCGCCATTGCTGGAGGACTGGATGAACAGGGTGTCACCCGCAACCTTGCAGACAAACTCAGCGCGTGGGTCATCCACAGCCCGCACGCCATGGTGCCCGTCGTGCTGGGCATCACCGCCATCGGATCCGCCTTTATCGACAACATCGTTTTCGTGGCCGCCTTCACGCCGGTCATCCAGACGCTGGTCCAGCACTCGTCGGACTATTCCACCCTCTGGTGGGCGTTGCTTTTCGGCGCCTGTTTTGGCGGCAACATCACAGCCGTGGGCTCAACCGCCAACATCGTGGCACTCGGACTGCTCGAAAAGCACGGCCACGTTCACATCGGCTTTTTCGAGTGGCTCAAAGTCGGCGTCCTCATCGGCCTGGTCACGGGCCTCATCGCCTGGGGCCTGCTCACCGTCATGCCGATGCCGCATCCCGCCGACCCTCGGGTGCAGGAGGCGGAAGTGACCGGCCCGCTCCACGAGCCACACCTCTCACCGTTGCCAGCCCAATGAGTTCATGCGGCCTTCAAACATAACACGAAACATGCTGGTTAAGTGGGGTGGCGAGTCGGTTTATAGCCAAGCCGAGCAAATCGTCCGTCGCGGAGGTGTGCTCAAGGCCGACATAAAGGACGACCTGATCAAAGGCGTCGTCGCCCGCGAGGCCGCCCCCGAAATCTATACCCAGCTGCGCATCCGCGAGAACGGCACCATTGAGAGCCTCTGCCCCTGCTTCACCAACCGCAACCAAGGCCTCGTCTGCCCTCACGTCGTCGCTCTCGGCATCGCCCTCATGTTGCGACACGCCGACCCCCTGCGCGAACAGAAGTATCAGGAGGATCAACGCCGTTCCCGCCGCCTCGCCGAAACAGCCGAGGCCGCCTACCTCCAGCGCGGACCGCACGGCACGTCCGCGCGCCTCGGCCTCACCGTCCCGCCTTCTTGGAGCGCCGACTTCTGGAAAGGCCGCGTCTCCGTCAGCCTGCTGCTCCTGACCGCTGATGCGACGCTGCTGCCCGAAGCCGTCCCCGCCGGCTCCTGCTTCGCCCTTTCGCCAGCAGACGACACCTTGCTCTCCGTACTTGAAGATATCTGCGAGGGCCCTCCGCCGAGCCGCTTCGACGTCGCGCCCGCCGACTTCCTGAATATTCTTGATGTGGCCTTCCATACCCGCCTGATCGTGGCAGGCAAAGAAGACCTGACCGTCGAGACGATCCCCATGCAGACTTGCCTGCATATCGAGCTGGATCACGAAACCGGCGAACTCATCATCTTCCCGAACACCGAGTTGCCCTTCATCCGTCCCGGCGAAATCCCGGCCTATCTGGTCCACAACCGCCACGGCTTCGTCTACGCCAACAGCCACGTCTGGCCGATGAAGAACGTGCTGCCCATCCCCTATCACGGCATCTATCAGAATGAGGAGGTCATACCGCGCGCGCGGGTCATCAATTTTCTCCGCCGTGACCTGCCAAGCCTCAAGACCCTCACGCCGATCAAAATGGAAGAGCCCCCTGACCTCTTCACCGCCGTGCCCGGCACGCCCGTCTTCCACATCGAACTCCAAGGCAGCAAAGCCTCGCTCCGCGCCACGCTGAAAGCGGCCTACGGCACACAGGTTCTCTGCGCAACGGCTCCCGATACGAAGACCGAATTCGCCTGTCCCGATCCCGACGACATCCTCAAATATCACACCCGCAACCTCCCCGCCGAAGAGGCGGCCGTCGCTCGACTCAACAGTTACGGTTTTGACAAGGACCGCGCTTCGACGTCCGCCGATGCGTTTTACACGCTGGTCGGCACGCGCGAAACCCTCAATTTCCTTGGCAGCGGCGTGCCTGCGCTGGGCCGCACCGGGTGGAAGATCGCCTTTTCAACCCGACTTGAAAGCATCGTCGACTCGCTGCCGGTCGTCACTCCGGTCGTTCAGATCGCCGAAAAGAGCAACGGCTGGTTCGATGTCGGCTTCACCTTCGACCTCCCCGGCCAAACGGCCATCCCTCCCGCCGAGATCCAACGCGCGCTCAACCGCGGCGACGCCTTTTTCGAACACGGCGACCAGACCCTGCTCATCGACCGCGACGCCGTCGAGTCCATGCGTGCGATCTTCAGCGATTGCCAAAGCCGCGAAAGCACTGTCCCGGGTCATTTCTTGCTGCCTACGCTCTACGCGCCTTTTGTGCAGGCCTCGCTGAACGCCCTCGACGGCGTCGATGTGGAAGACCCGCCCGACTGGCGCGAAAGGGC
This sequence comes from uncultured Lentisphaeraceae bacterium, assembly GCA_964643945.1. Taxonomy (GTDB): domain Bacteria; phylum Verrucomicrobiota; class Kiritimatiellia; order RFP12; family UBA1067; genus JAHFSX01. Next base: position 5,793 of record CAZXVN010000373.1, read on the forward strand.
CGCCGCACATAACCGCGCCGGCACCACCTGCCTCAAACCCGTTCCCCTCGGCCCGTTGGAGAACATTCTGCGCCCCTATCAGAAGGAGGGCGTCTATTGGCTCCGCTTTCTCGAAGAGTCCGGCCTCAACGGCCTGCTCGCCGACGAAATGGGCCTCGGCAAAACCATCCAAACGCTCGCGTGGCTCAGCCTGCCGCGCACGGACGCTCAAGCCCGCAACAAGCCCGCGCTCATCGTCTGCCCCACCAGCCTCGTCGAAAACTGGAACCGCGAGGCCGAAACCTTCGTGCCACACCTGCGCCGGCTCGTGATCTCAGGTCCCGACCGCAGCGCCCTTTTCGCGCAGATCGCCGAGAGCGACCTCGTCATCACCTCCTACGCGCTCCTGCGCCGCGACCTCGACGCCTACCGCGCCTTTCCGTTTTCCGTGGCCGTGCTCGACGAGGCCCAGCACATTAAGAACCGCTCCACCCAGAACGCGGTCGCCGCCAAACAGATTGGCTCGGTCAGCAAACTCGTGCTCACCGGCACTCCCATCGAGAACAGCGTGGCCGACCTTTGGTCGATCATGGACTTCCTGATGCCGCAATACCTCGGCGATTACGAGCTGTTCCGCGGACGCTACGAGCTGCCCATCGCGACAGGCGACCGCGACGGCGAACTCGCCCAGGCCAAGCTGCGCCGCAAGCTCCACCCCTTTCTGCTGCGCCGCATCAAGCAAGAGGTGGCCAAAGACCTGCCCGACAAGATCGTCAAGGTCTCGTTCTGCCAACTCACGCTCGACCAGCAGCGTGTCTATAACGACCTGCTCACCGAGTCGCGCCGCACCATCGGCGACCTCGTCAAGGCCAAGGGCTTCGACCGCTCCCGCTTCGAAATCCTCGCGGTGCTCATGCGCCTGCGCCAGGTCTGCTGCCACCTCGACCTCCTCAAAGACCGCCACGCGCCCGGCACCTACGAGAATCCGTCCTCCAAGATGGAAGCCTTCTTCGAGCTGCTCGACGAGGCCATGGACGGTGGCCACCGCATGCTGGTCTTCAGCCAGTTCGTCTCCATGCTCACCCTCCTGCGCACCGAACTCGAAAGCCGCGGCCTGCCCTACTGTTATCTCGACGGCTCAACCAAGAACCGTCTGGAGCAGTGCGAGCGCTTCAACCTGCACCACGACATCCCCGTTTTCCTCATCAGCCTCAAGGCGGGCGGCACCGGACTCAATCTCACCGGCGCGGACATGGTGATCCACATGGACCCGTGGTGGAATCCGGCCGTCGAGGACCAGGCCACCGACCGCGCCCACCGCATCGGCCAGAAGCGCACGGTCTACAGCATCAAGCTCATCGCCGAGCACACGGTGGAGGAGAAGGTGCTGGCCATGCAGCAGAAAAAGCAGGCGGTCATCCACGCCACGATCGGCACCACCGATGAAGGCGTCATGCAGAAGCTCTCCTTCGACGACATCCGCGACCTCATCGGCCTGTAAGCCTTCGGGGGCTTTCAAAAGGACACACCTTTTTCGCCAAGCCCGCCTGGGAATACTTCTGCGCGGATGGGTGTGAGCGGTCTCACTCGAGAGGCGCCCCGTTATGTTCAGCAGAAAAGGGCGGGGCACCCGGTTTTTTCGTTTCGTTAGTAAAAGGAGTCTGCTATTCTTCAGCCTTTTGGCAGCACTCTGTCGGGGGTGCTGAATCGTCACCTTGGACAGACCCTCAGATGGGGTACGTGATCGGGCAACGGGAGGAGCGACACATGCAGATCAGAAGCGCGGCGGAGGCGTCCGTGGACTTGGCGCCTGTAGCCGGGATTGTGGCCTCGCACACGCCGTTCTGCGAGGCGGACATCATCAGTTCCTTGCAGGACATCCAAGAGCACTACGGATATCTTCCGCAACCGGCGATGGATGAACTCGCGCGGCTCAGCGGCCTGCCGGTGGCCAAGTTCTACGGGGTGGCCACGTTCTACGCGCAGTTTCACTTGCAGCCCCACGGCAGGCATACCGTGCGCGTGTGCCGCGGGACCGCCTGCCATGTGCGCGGAGCGCCCAAAGTCATGGAATCGGTCATGCGGCAACTGGGAGTTGACGACGGAGAAACGACCCCTGACATGCTTTTTTCGCTTGAAACAGTCGCCTGCCTAGGGACCTGTTTCCTCTCGCCCGTCATGCTCGTGGACAGCACGTACTTCGGAAAGCTCACGGCGAACAAGGCGGTCAAAATACTGGAGAACATAGCCGCGAGCCATGTGGACAAGGGCCAGCCGGCTGAGGGGGTAGGCCCAGATGCCTAAAATCACACCGCCGATCAAGAAGCTTCGGACGTTACGCAAAGAGGCGCAGGGGCAGCGCCCGGCACGCGCGGTGCGCATCTGCGCGACGGGATGCCGGGCGCTGGGCGCGCTGGATGTCCATGCCGCGTTCGAAGCGGAATTGGCCACCGCCGGCTTGACGCAAGAAGTCGCGTTGATCAAGACCGGTTGTCAGGGAATTTGTGCCGGCGCACCGGTGATCAGCATCGACCCGGAAGGAATCCTCTACGTGGGTGCCAAGCCCGAGGACGTGCCGGAGATCGTGCGCACGACGCTGCTCGGCGGCGGCGTTGTGGAGCGGCTTTGCTTCCGGGGTGCCCACGAGCCCGTCCCCAAACGGTCCGACATACCGTTCTTCGCCGCCCAGAAGCAGATCGTCCTCGACCGGTGCGGACGGATCGACCCCACCCGCATCGAGGCGGCACTCGCGGAGGGAGCCTATGAGGTGCTGGAGCAGGTGCTGACCGCCATGGCCCCGGAGGCGGTCATCAGCGCGATCACGGCATCCTGTCTGAGGGGCCGGGGCGGGGCGGGCTTTCCTACGGGACGCAAATGGGGTTTCGCCCGCGCCGCTGCCGGGGATGTCAAGTATTTGGTCTGCAACGCCGATGAAGGCGACCCCGGCGCCTTCATGGACCGCGCTGTCATCGAGGGGGACCCGCATGCGGTTTTGGAGGGCATGGTGATCGCCGCCTATGCGATTGGGGCGCGGCACGGATATGTCTACGTGCGGGCAGAATATCCCATCGCCATCGAACATCTGAAAATCGCCATCACGCAGGCAAAGGAATTAGGCCTGCTGGGCGATAATATTCTGGGAACCGGCATGGCCTTCGACGTGACGATCAAAGTCGGCGCAGGCGCCTTCGTCTGCGGCGAGGAAACCGCGCTCCTCGCTTCCATCGAGGGCAAGCGGGGCCAGCCGCGGCCGCGGCCTCCCTTCCCGGCCCAAAGCGGCCTGTGGGGCAAGCCCACGAATATCAACAATGTGGAGACCTTCGCCAACGTCCCGGCGATTCTCAGGATGGGTGCCGAACAATACGCCGGGATGGGCACGAAAACCGGCAAGGGCACCAAGATCTTCGCCTTGGCAGGCAAAGTGAACCAGACCGGTCTGGTCGAGGTGCCGATGGGCGTAACGCTCCGCCAATTGGTCTACGACATCGGGGGCGGCATACCCAAAGGCCGCGCCTTCAAAGCCGCCCAGATGGGAGGCCCGTCCGGCGGCTGTGTGCCGGCCCGTTACCTCGACCTGCCCATCGACTACGAGTCGGTCAAAGAGGTCGGGGCCATCATGGGCTCTGGTGGCCTGATTATCCTCGATGAGAACACCTGTATGGTGGACATCGCCCGCTACTTTATGGACTTCTGCGCCAAGGAGTCCTGTGGCAAGTGCGCTCCGTGCAGGATCGGAACCACGCGGATGCTGGAAATCCTGCAGAGCATCTGCGCCGGCGAGGGCCGTCCGGAGGATCTGGACACGCTCGAAACCCTCGCGTTTCAAGTCAGGAAAAACTCTCTTTGCGGACTGGGTCAGACTGCGGCGAACCCGGTGCTGAGCACGCTGCGCCACTTCCGCGAAGAGTACACCGAGCACATCACGCTCAAGCAGTGCCGGGCCTCGGTCTGTCCGGGCCTGATGGAGTCGCCTTGCAGTCACGCGTGCCCGGCTGGCGTCGATGTGCCCGACTATCTCACGCTGGCGGCAGAAGATCGCTACGCCGAAGCCCTGGCCGTCGTCCAAATGCGCAACCCCCTCGCCTCCGTGTGTGGGCGGGTTTGTGATCACCCCTGCGAACACCGCTGCCGACGGTCGGATATGGACGAACCCCTGGGCATCCGGGACATCAAGAGGTTCGTGACGGACGCGGTGGCAGCACCGTGGCGGCCCCCTCAGCCATGGTCTGAGCACGAGACGCGACGGCGTGTGGCCGTGGTTGGCGCAGGGCCCGCCGGCCTGAGTTGCGCATACTTCCTGCGTTTCTTTGGCCATCGCGTCACTGTCTTCGACGCCTTGCCCGAACCCGGCGGCATGCTCCGGGTTGGAATTCCCGAGTACCGTCTCCCGGTTCAACGCCTGAAGCTGGACATTGATTTCGTCCTGTCCACCGGTGTCGAACTGAAATTGAATGCACCCGTGGACACTCTTGACGCCCTGTTCGACGCGGGATATGAGGCCGTTTTTCTGGGCGTCGGCGCGACGGAAAGCACCCCCTTGAAGGAGATCGACACAACCGTGTCCGGCGTCCTCGACGGCGTCAGGTTCCTGATGGACACCACGTTCGGCAAGGTGTCCGGACCGCTTGGCCGGACGGTCGTCATCGGAGGCGGCAACGTGGCGATCGACGCCGCGCGTAGCGCGCACCGGTTGGGTGCCGAGGTGACCGTCGTTTACCGGCGGACGCGCACCGAGATGCCCGCCTATCCGGAAGAGGTCGAGGAAGCCGGGCAGGAGCATATAGCGATCGAATTCCTGACGCAGCCCGTTGGGGTCGTGGTCAAAGAGGGACGCGTGAAGGCGGTCACCTGCATCCGGATGGAACTGGGCGCTGCCGACGCCTCCGGCCGCCGGCAGCCGGTACCGGTAAAGGGCTCGGAGTTCGAGATCCTGTGCGACACCGTGATCAGCGCAGTGGGCCAGAAGGTTGCTGCGAAGGACACCTGGGAGCTGCGACTGAACCCGAACGGGACTTACGAAACGGACTCAGCCGCTCTGGCCACGTCTCGAGATCGCGTTTTCGCTGGCGGAGACTGTGTGCGGGGCCCCGCGTCCGTTGTCCAGGCCATCGGAGATGGCCAGCGGGCGGCCTGTTCCATCGACAAGCTGTTCGGCGGGACCGGCAAGCTCCCCGACAACCTGAAGCTTTCGCAGAGCCGGTACGCCGGTCAAAGCGAGGAGCCGTCGGCGCGAGCCAGGCCGCATCTGTCGGAACTGGCGGCAAGGACCGCCTCGTTTGACGAGGTCGTGGCCACGCTGAACGATGGGGAGGCGCGGCGCGAAGCCCGGCGCTGCCTGCGTTGCGACTTGGAAAAGAAGTGTCGATAGACAGAAAGCATGAGGAGAACAAGGCATGGTCCGCTTGACCCTTGATGGTCGGTTGATCGAAGCTCAGCCCGGCCAGACGATTCTTGAAGCTGCATTGGCTAACGGCATGGACATACCCCGTCTTTGCCACGAACCACGGCTGGAGCCGAGCGGCGCCTGCCGCCTGTGCCAGGTTCATGTGGGCAGCGTCGAGAACGAACCGGTCCTGGCCTGTTGCACCCCCGTCATCGAGGGGGCGACGGTAACGACCGAGTCCCCGCAACTCGCATCCCGCCGCAAGGCGATACTCGAACTGCTGCTGAGCGAGCACCGGATGTCTTGCGCCACCTGCGACTCGGACGGCGACTGCATGCTGCAGGATCTCGCCTATCGCTACGGGGCCAACGAATGGACCTACGGAACCTTCCGACACACCGAGCCGGCTATGCTCAACTACACGACGGATAACCGCGGCATCGAGTACGATGTGGAGAAGTGCGTGCGCTGCAGCCGGTGCGTGCGCTTCTGCGAAGAGGTGCAGGGCGCGTGCGCGCTGGCCTTCGACGGCCGGGGCATCACGATGAAAGTCAACACCGCCCACGGGCGTCCGCTGCACGAGTCCGACTGCGAGCTGTGCGGCGGCTGCATCCGGGTCTGTCCAACCGGGGCCATGCGGGAGAAGGCCGCCCGGGGACTGGGCCGGCTCAAGGACCTGACCCAGGTGCGGACCACCTGCACGTACTGCGGGGTCGGCTGCGCGTTTGACTTCAATGTCAATCCCCGCCTGAACCGCGTGGTGCGGGTGACGACCGAACCGGGCATGGGCTCCAACGACGGCAACCTGTGTGTGAAGGGGCATTTCGCCTTTGATTTCATCCATTCGCCGGAGCGGCTGACGAAGCCGTTGATTCGGGAGAACGGTTCCTTCCGCGAGGCCTCGTGGGAAGAAGCGCTCGAGAAGGCGGGCCGCGGGCTGGCCGCCGCCCGCGACCAGTACGGTCCAGAGGGCGTGGCGTTCCTGAGCTCCTCGCGCTGCACGAACGAAGAGAACTACCTCATGCAGAAGCTGGCCCGCATGGCGGGCAAGACCAACAACATCGACCAGTGCGCGACCACCTGCCACGCGCCGACCGTCGCGGGCTTAGCCATGTCGCTCGGCTCCGGCGCCATGACGAACTCGATCAGCGAGATCAAGCATGTGCAGACCCTCTTCGTCATCGGGGCGAACCCGACCGAGGCCCACCCGATCGTCGGCCTGGAGATGAAAAAGGCCCTGCGCAAAGGGGCGCGGCTGATCGTTTGCGATCCGCGGGACACCTGGATGGCGCGGCACGCGCACATCCACATCAAGCACCGCCCCGGGACGGACAACATGCTCGTCAACGCCATGATGAATCACATCCTGGCCCTGCGCCTGCATGACGAGCCGTTCGTTGCAGAGCGCTGCGAGCAGTTCGAAGCGCTGTGCGCGAATGTGCAGGCCTGCACGCCCGAGGCGGCGGCTGACGTGTGCGGCGTCGATGCCGAGCTGATCCGCCGCGCGGCCGAGTGGTATGCGAAAGGGTCGCCGTCGGCGATCTTCTACACGCTGGGCATCACGGAGCACACCTGCGGCACCGAAAACGTCATGAACCTTGCCAACCTCGCCATGCTCTGCGGCCAGATCGGCAAGGAGTCGTCGGGGATCAACCCCATCCGCGGGCAGAACAATGTTCAGGGCGCCTGCGACATGGGCGCGATCCACTCCGTTCTGCCCGGCTACCAGAAAGTCGGCGACGAGGCTGTCCGCGCCAAGTTCGCCAAGGCGTGGGGCGGCGACATTCCGACCAACCGCGGCGGCCGCGTGACCGATTTCCTCGAGAAGGCGGGCGAGGGCGTGCTCAAGGCCTTTTACGTCTTCGGCGAGGACCCCGTCCTCAGCGAGCCCAACCAGACCCAGGTCATCGAGGACTTGAAGAAACTGGATTTTCTGGTGGTCCAGGAAATCTTCATGTCCGAGACGGCCAAGCTCGCCGACGTCGTCCTGCCCGCGACCTGCTTCGCCGAAAAGGACGGCACGTTCACGAACACCGAGCGCCGCGTGCAGCGCGTGCGCAAGGCCGTCGAGCCGCCGGGCGAGGCGCGGCCGGACTGGCAGGTCCTCTGCGACGTCTCCACCGCCATGGGCTACCCCATGGCGTATGCGGACGCGTCGGAGATCTTCGATGAAATCGCCTCTCTGACGCCGAGCTACGGCGGCATGTCCTACGAGCGCATCGGCCAGGTCGGCCTGCAGTGGCCCTGCCCGACGAAGGATCATCCCGGCACCGGCTTCCTGCACAAGGGACGATTCACGCGCGGCAAGGGCCTGATGCACGCCATCACGTTCCGGCCGCCCGCCGAGGAGCCGGACGCCGATTACCCGTTCTTGCTCTCCACGGGGCGCACGCTTTACCACTACAACATCGGCAACATGACGCGGAAGACCGCGGTCATCACGCAAAAGCAGGACGAGAACTTCGTCGAGATGCACCGCGCCGACGCTGACCGCCTGGGCATCGCCGACGGCGGCACCGCGCGCGTCACAACGCGGCGCGGCTCGCTTGCCATCCGCGCGCATGTCAGCGAGAAAGTGCGTCCCGGCGCACTGTGGATGCCGTTCCACTTCGTCGAATCCTCGACGAACCTCCTGACCAACGACGCCTTCGACAACATTACGCGTACGGCCGAGTACAAGTGCTGCGCCGCAAAGGTCGAGCCAGCTGACGCGCCGGACGCATGAAGAGGGAGACCGAGCCCATGAAGACCGTACTTGAGACCAATGCCGAGGGCGACTCCCGCGCCACCCTCGAGCCGGCCGCGACTGAGATGGACGTCATTCTCGCGCGGGCCATTGTCAACGAGGAATCCTCCGCCGCCTTCTACCGGCAGGCGGCCAAACGCATGTCCGACCCCGTGACGCGCGAGGCCCTTGAGGGCCTGATGCGTGACGAGATCGAGCACAAGCACCTCATCGAGGAGTTCAGGAGCGGCGTGCGGCCTCTGCCCGAGGGCAACACCTTCGGGGGCTCGCTCGTCGAAAGCCTGGGATCGCCTGACTTCACAGCGGACCTGTCGCCATCCGACGCTTTCCTCCTCGCCGCAAAGAAGGAAAAACTGGCTGTGGAGTTTTACGAGGCCTGGGCCAAACTGTATCCTGGCGGGCCGGAGCGCGACCTGCTCCTCAGCTTGGCTGAGGTCGAGCGGCGACACAAGGTGAAGGTGGAGGAGCTGTTTACCAACGCCGCTTTCCCGGAGGCCTGGTGAAATGAGCGGCCCGCCCAGCCCCCTCCCTCCGGATGGGATGCGGGAGACGGACCTTGTTCAGTATGACCGTGATCACCCTGGCGGCTACCCGCGTCAATCCGCCGTTATCCTTGAACGGCCGCTGAGTGTCGAGGTGGACGGCACCACCTACACGTTTCTGCGCACCCCAGGGGCTGATCGCGAACTGGTCGTCGGGTTCCTCTTCACCGAGGGCCTGATCGCGAAACCGGACGACATTCTGCTTCTGCGCGAGTGTCTGGAGTCGCCGGATGTCATCACCGTAAAAACCTCAGACGTCAAAGACAAACCGCGCAGGACGCTACTCATCACCTCATCGTGCGGGCTGTGCGGACTGGTGGATATTCGTGCAATGGTGGAGGCGCTGGGCCGCGTGGAAAGCCCGTTTCGAGTACCCGTTGCGGCCGTGTACCGCGTGCCCGCAACGGTCCGGGCGATGCAGCCGTTGTTTGATCTGACGGGGGCCGCGCACGCCTCGGCCCTTTTCGATGCAGTCGGCCGTGTCGCGTGCGTGAAGGAAGACGTGGGCCGTCACAATGCGCTCGACAAGCTGATCGGGCATGCTCTGTTGCGGGGCATTCCCCTCAGCGGCAGGGGCGTGTTTCTGTCTGGGCGTACAAGTCTGGAACTGATTGCGAAAGCGGCCAGAGCCCGCATGCCTGTCGTGGCGGCGGTGGGCGCTCCTACCGCGGCCGCAGTCGAGGCGGCTGATCGGCTCGGCATCACCCTGTGCGGCTTCTTGCGGGACGAGCGGATATCCGTGTACACTCACGGATGGCGCGTTATGGGGTCGCAAGACGGACGCGAACAGGATACACTCTTTACACGGCAAGATCCTATAGGAACGGAGGGGCTCCATGTGTCAAATGCGCATCATCCTGAAAGAGGGCGGAAGTGAACAGATTGTTCTGGAAAACGCGTCTCTTCTTGAAGTGACCGACAAGGGCGTCATGGTCAGCGCCCTGTTTGAAGAACCCAAAATGATTCGGGGAGCGGAGGTGCGCTCCATCGATTTTCTAAACGGCAAAGTCACGGTGGCCAAGCGAGGGGGTCAGGCCTGATATGGATCCAAAAACAACAATTGAAAAACTGCAGATTCTTTTGCCTCACTGGATTGAGCATAACAACAACCACGAGGCTGAATTCAGAAAATGGGCCGCAGCCGCTCGGACGGAAGGGGCGGAAAGCTTAGCAGGGCTTCTTGACAAGGCCGCCGCAAGCATGGCAGCCACCGATGAACTCCTAAAGAAAACCCTGGCTGAAGCCGGTGGGCCAGCAAACGATCATCACCCTCATCACCACTGAGCACGCGCTCTTCCGTGGCGTGCGTCTCGTCTTGGCGACCGGCTACTTTATGATTCGTGCCATGGCCCTCTGCTCCTGTTGCAGGGAACCAGAACTTCGAAAGTCGTACCTGTCCCCTGTTCGCTCGTGACACTGACCTTGAGCGCAATATTTTGCGCGATATGCTTCACAATCGCCAGCCCCAAACCCGTGGAAAGAAGATTGAACTGTGCCGCTTCCGGCGAACGGAAATATTCCTCGAAGATGTGGGGCATCGCCTTTTCGCTGATGCCGATTCCGTGATCGGAGACCTTCACGCTGACGCCGGCCGGAGTGCGGGTGGCTGTCACCTCCACCTGGCCGTTCTCATGCGAGTAGACAATCGCATTAGCAATCAGATTAGCGAAAAGCATACTCAGCTGTTTGCGGTTGGAGATGACGCTCTCTTTCCGAGCAGACAGACACACGGAAACCTTGCGCTGATCGGCCTTGGCTGATAAGTCCGCGATCACGGCATTCAGCAGGTCATACATATCGACCGCTTCATCCAGATCCGCTTGACAGGTCGAATCCCGCAGTTCGCCGAGCAGCAGGATGTCCTTGATGCGCTCACGCAAAGTGGCCGAGCGCACTTCAATGGCATTGATGATGGTGTGGGCCGTTGGCGGCAATGCGTCCCAGTCCTGCATCTTCAGCATCTCGATATTTAACTCAATGCCGGAAAACGGCGCTTTGAGGTCGTGGACTGTCCGGAGCATCAGGAGGTTCTTTTCCCTGTCAGCCGCAATCAGCAACTCGTTGGCTGTTGCAAGCTTGCGATCCCGCTCGCGCACGGCTTTCGAGATTGTCGAAGTCAGGTACCAAACCACAAACCAGATGAAGACTGCGGACACGACGTTGATGAGGGCGATGGGTGTCAGGAGCTGCGAAGGGGGTGCCGCCACGATGCTGTGGCGCGCGAGGATACCTATCGTTTCCAGCGCCCAGCAACCGACAAACAGGACGGCGGAGAGCACCGTCACAAGAAAACTGTCCCTGGGAACAAAAAAGATGCAGGTCATCACGATGTGAAACAGGTAGGCAAAAACGATGAAGGTGTCGGTGCTCCCCACCTCATGGACAAAAATCGTCAGGATCATGAGATCCGCCAGAATCTGGAACCATGTGCACGTCACCACAAACAGGTAGGGAATGGGTTCGCGGGCTGGTCGCAGGAGAAAAATAAAGATCAGATTCAGACCTGCGAGTCCACCGGCCAGTGTCCACGGCCACCACGCTACGGGCACCAGGGATAGCTGCACCAGCACTTCCGGAAATCCCTGGTTGAGCACTCCAAAGGCAAAGAGAACGCCGACGCTCACCCAACGTATACGGGTGAACCATCGAGCACTCTGGAGCAGAATATCCCCGCCAAGCCCCTCCACGCGTATGGCGCCTGGACGGACTGGATGCTCGAGATCAAAATTCAGTTCCACGCTTTTCATGCTTTGTCAGAAATCATGCATACGGAAAACTGACCGGGCTACTTCTTTGCTTGGGCGTTCAGTAACTTGCTGATTTTGTTCAAAAGTTTTACCCGTGTGATCGGCTTTTCCTCAAAGTCCTGAATCGGCAGCCACGCCGAGTCGATATCACGGGCCGCAAAATTCATGGGGTGCTCCTCGTTGATGGCCGTCAACATGATGATGGGGATATCTTTGATTTCACTCCTCAGCCGTACGGCCCTGGCTGCGTCAAAGCCCGCCACCGGATTATCAGGGAACATCACATCCAGGATCAAGAGATCGGGCATTTCCCGAACGATGACCTCCATCAGACCGTCAGTCTGGTGGATAGCCAACACTTCGTAGCCCGCCTGTTGCAGAGTCTTGGACAGATACCCTGTGAATTCTATGTCATCATCAACAATGATGATCTTGGCCATCTTAGGTTCTCCCCTGTTCACCCATACTTTACTCTAAGTTTAGCACGCTCGTCCACTGAATGTCCGGTCAGGCCAGCAAGTCCCACAGCAAATCCAGATCCACATACTGCCGCACGAGCGAGGTTGCCAACCGGATTTTATCCTCGTCGCTCTCCAAGATCTTGACGGTGATGTCGTGGAGTATGGACGCGGCTTCATAGGTCGGCATGTCCACAACCAGAACAGGAATATGCGTGCGCATGATCAGTTCCCTTGTCTGCACAGCCAGCTGCATACCCCCCGTCAGGATAATCCCTGAAAGGTCAATGTCATGACGGAGCAGATCGGTCGTTGCGGCCGCCAGCACGACGTCATCGCGGTCGCCGGGCACAACGAGCAAGGCCTTGTCCTTAATGAACTTGATGGCATTGTGGGCCGTCATGGCGCCCACCACGATGTCGGCTATTTTGTTGGACAGGCACTGCCGTCCGTTCAGCACGGTGGCATGGATCGCCTGGGCAACCTGTCCGACGGTCGGCCAGGTCATTTGCGGAGAGTAGGGAATGGCACCGAGCAGCCTCAAGCCCCGACGGGCGAAAGCTTTGGTTAGGTAATCGCGGGTCTGTTCCAGTTTGTCGGGCTGTATCTTGTTGGCGACGACACCGATCACCTCCACGTTCTCTTTTTCAAACAGGTTTTGGTTCAGCGCGACCTCATCCACGGGGCGGCCGATACCGCCCAACGTCACAATGACGACCTTCGCCTTGAGCATTTGGGCGACACGGGCATTGCTGAGATCAAAAACAGAGCCGACGCCCGCATGTCCTGTTCCCTCGATCACGACCAGATCGTTGTTCGTGGCGGCGACCGCAAAAGACGCCTCGATGGAGTGCCTCAAGCGGGGCGTAACCCCCTCAGGATCGTCCAGAAAATTACGCGTGAAGTTCCTCTCGATGGCAATGGGGCTCATGTCCTTCAGCGGGCAACGCAAGTCGCAGACCTGCTGAACCAGAACAGTATCCTCATCAATGGTCTGGCCGTTGACGAGCACAAAGCGCTGGCCCACGGGTTTGATGAAGCCGACGGCCTTCGCCCGTTTACGGTACGCGTCCAGAAAACCCAAGGTGCAAGTGGTCTTGCCGTCATTTTGACTGGTTGCGGCCACAAATAAACGTTTTTCAGTTCCGGCGATCATGCAAACCTCCATTCTCAGCCATGGCTTTTCCCGAGAGCACATCCAACAGCACTTCAGCAGCAACCACGCGATCCTCGGCTGGCAGCAGGCGTTCGACGTCGGCACGATAGATGATGCCCGCGCCTGCGGGAACTTCGTCATCCCCCTCATATCTGACCAGGGTGACCGGAACGCGGGGAAGGACATCGAAGCGGTAGCCGGTCCCCGAGCTGGGCACCCGCGTGCCGGCAAGCTGCTCCGCGAGCCGCACGAACTCCTGTGCCGTCCGGCCGGAGGTTGCCAGAAACCGTTCTGTGATGCGCTTGCCGAAAACGCTGAGGTAGCTGCGACAGTCCTGAAAATAACTGAAAGACACCTCCTGTGGGTCAGGTGCGAGGTTTTCTGCGCACAGGTAATGGACGGCCAGCACCGCCCAGACGGAACGTGCCGGGCCGGATCCGTCGACGAGCACGCTGCGCTGCTCCAAATCAATGCTTAAGTGCCGGTTCAGAGCGGGAAGCCGGATCGCATTCGCCGTCAGGGCCGCCCCGAGAGACTGGAGTCTCTCGGGGGACGGCACCCGTGAACGCAAGACATCTAAACCCCGTTGCAGGGCTTGGTCATAAGGCCGTTGCAGAGGTTTATCAGTCATACGTTCACCGGCTCCACGGCCTGCCCGACTGCGTGTGGCGGCAGGTCAAGCGGGCCTACTTTTGCCGGTAGGCCTTCAAATACGAATCGCTGTAGATCATCTTGTTGAGAAGCACTTCAGCCGTAATCATCGCATTCATCAGATCCTCGTCCAGCGGATCATGGATGCTGGAATCGAGTCCCGCTTGAATCGCCATCACGAGGAACGCCCGATTGATCAAGCCGCGCTCGGTGGCGCCCTGACTGAGATTGCTCAGCCCGATCACCACATGCGGGGCCGGGTCTGACAGCAGTTTAAACTGGCGGATGGTTTCGAGCATGATGCCAGGCGCATCCTGCGCGCAGTTCAGGGGCAGGGTGATAGGATCGAGATAGACCTCATCGGTGGAAAGGCCGACATCCATGGCGGCAGCCAGAACGCGCATGCCGATTTCCACCTTCGCGTCAGCCGTGGAGGCCACCCCGTTTTCATCGATGGCCAGACCGATGATGCGGGCATTAAACTCCTTCGCGAGCTGCATGAACGCGCTCAGTTTATCCGCCTGGCCGGTGGTGGAGTTGATCATGCCGGAGCCTTTGCCGCAAGCGGCCTCAAGGCCGATGCGCATGACCTCCAGATTGGGGGTGTCGATCGCCAGGCAGATGTCGGTCACCTCCCGCGTGGTGTCGACCAGCCACTTCATGACGGCGGGGCGCTCCGCTTTCGGAACGCGCGTGCCCACGTTGATGTCCAATGCGTTAGCCCCGGCAGCGATCTGCTGCTCGGCCATTGCGTGGATGGGCTTGGGATCCTTCGCCAGGATGGCGTCCCCGATGGCCGTGAACATTCCGTTAATCCGTTCTCCAATAACAAACATGAGTTTCTCCTTTTTACTTAACCATGAGTTCGCTGATCGTTTTGTTAATCGCCGCGACGGCGGCGGGATGGCGCATGACCAAGATGTCGCTGCCTGCCTGCAACAGGGTTGAAGCCGTGCCCACCTCCCAGTAAATGCCGCGGGTTGCCTCGTCGCCCCAGGCGGGGTTTTCCTGCAGGCTTCCCTTGGCTTCCTTGGTGCGCCACGCTTCCGCGCCCACCATACAGATGACCGGCAGCGCCATGATCTTGTCACCCCCAAGAGCGGCTAACCGCCCGCGCTCTTGAATGGAATGGGCATACTCAATGCCGTATCCCAGTGCGCCGGTCGTCGGGTACATGACGATCCGGTTCAGCGGGAGTCCCATTTCCGAGACAAGAATATTGATCTGCTTGGCAATGTTGATGTCAATGGGGCTCAGCCCAATGAGGGTGTGCCCGTCAGCCAGGCACGAGGCCACCAAGGTCTTGTAATTGTCTTCCTTGACCGCGCCAATCAGGCAGCGTTCGCCTGCGGCCGCCTGGCTGCACCGGGGCAACACGTTGTTGTCCTTCTCGTCATGGTCGCAGCCCCAGATGATCAGCGGCACGCCGACCGCCTTCAATACGGATTTGACCACGGCCGCCGCCGCTTCCGGCGAGGCGTCGCCGAAGTCGGGGTGGGTGCCCGCCAACTTGAGGCAGAGCAGGTTGGCGCCAAACTCCTCGACACACTTACGCGCCCAGTCGGCGGGAGACTTCAGCACAGGACCCAGAGCGTCCACCAGAGGCTGCGCCCAGTCATCCGGCTCACGATCCCAGATCTCCATTGCGACCACGGGTGCGCGCGGGGTTGAGCCCTCAAAGTTCATGAAAGGCAGCACGCTGGCACCGCCCACCGTGATAACCGAAGTGCGGGTTCCACCCTCTTCCCGGGTGGCTCCGATGGTTACTTCGTTGATCGTCCCTGTCCATTTTTCTTTAGCATCGTCAAAGATACTCATCCCTTGCTCCTTTCCAAAAGCATTGACACTAGACCATCCACAGCCACCACGGCCGGAGAGTTTGCTGGCAGATCCGTTACCGCCTGCCCTTTCACATCATACTCGGCGATGGCCGGATCGGCCGGGATCATCGCCAGATTTTCCAAACCAGTCTGCTGGAACTGGGCCGCCAAATCGGGCGGCACCTCTCCCTGACACTGGTTCATAACCAGATAGCACCCACCCATCTCCAGGTGGAGCGTCCGCACAAGTTCCATAATACGCAGCGCCGTCCGGGCACCGATGACCGTGGGTTGACAGATCACCAGCATGACGTCCACGCGGCCATCCGTACGCCGACTCAGATGTTCCAGCCCGGCCTCATTATCAATGACGACGGCCTTGTACTGCTTCGTGATTCTTCCCAGATACTCACGCAGCAGGTTGTTAATAAAGCAGTAACAGTCCGGCCCCTCCTGCCGTCCCAAGATCGGAAGAGCACACGTCTGAACTCCAGTCACCGGCTATGATCTCGTATGCCGTCTTCTGCTTGAAAAAAAAAAAAAACTGAAACATGAAGTAAATTCAGATAATATG
>CAZXVN010000374.1:0-7838 GCA_964643945.1 uncultured Lentisphaeraceae bacterium
CGGAGGCTACCGGCCTGCTCAACGTGGCCTGAGACTGGCGCCGCGCGTCCTTACGGTTGCGCGGATCAGCAGTGTCCGTGCTCAGCGGCGGGAGCGTCTTCAGAAGTGTCAACCACTTTCATGTCTATCTGAAGCATGCCATTGTTTTAAGACTATTTAGGTTGTTCCCCGTAACAATCGAATGTCGTCTTTAAACCGGTTAACCGTTGAGTGACGGCGACGCCGAGTCTAGTGTCCTGCGTTCCGTGAGTGCGGTGATGCAGGGCGAGTTGAAAACGGGTTAAGTGGAATAGCTATCCACTTAAAATCAGGGCGTGAAAACGCCTATGTTTGTACAAACAGAAGGAAGAGTTACAATGAGAAAGCTTATGGTTTTAGCTTCAGCGGCCTTGGTTGGGGGCGTGGCGTTTGCAGAAGCGATTCCCCGCGTTTACAGCTACCAAGCCAACCTCAAGACCACTGTTGCCAAGAATTACGCCACGGTCACGTGGACGGATTGTAATGGCGACAAGCAGACAGAACAGGACATCTGCTATCGCGTGAAGGGAACGGTTACGGTCAAGGGTGTGATCGTGCTGGGTTGCGATTGCAACGACTTCGACGGCGACTTGGATACTCTGGAAGACGGTTATCCGCTGGTCATGATGGCCACGTCGGCCGACAAGTACTGCCAGGTTGTCTTTGCGGAAGAGGAGGATACTTGGTTCGGTGGTGCCAATCGTTTTGGCAGCCCGCTTTCTTGCAAAGCGACATCGGCCGAGCTGGAGTTTGATGTGGGTTTCGAAGTGGGTCCGACAAACTCCGCTTGTACCCGCTATTTCGAGCTGTGGAATTGCGGGTTTGGAACGGCCAGCAAGATCGAATCCGAAGAGGGCTACGACATCACCTCGATTTCGGGCAGCACGGCCGGCTGGGCTGACGCCCCTTATTGCAGTGCGGAGAACAACTCTTGCCCGCGTTGTCTGAGTGATGGCGATTGCGAGTATGCCCTTGCCTTCGCGCCTTGCTCGGGTGCGGATTGCTGCGTTGGCCCTGACGACGATGAAGGTCTGGATTGGGGTGTCGCGTATGGAACGTTCACGTTGAAATTCAACAAGACGCTTTCCAACGCCATCAAGACGATCCCGCAGTCCATGGTTCAGGCGACGATTAACACGTTGGTTCCCAAAGCGTTCGGCAGTTGCTCCGTTCCCCCGAAATACGAAGATTGATGCTTCTAGCCCGTCTGTTACTCAGTAACATCGGGTAGCGTTGATAAAATGGCCGAGAAATCGGCCAACAAGATAATAGAACGGGGATGGACAAAGTCCGTCCCCGTTCTTTATTACGGGATACAGCAACCGTCTGACGAAGGAGCGAAGCGAGATGATGAGCAGACAGTTTTCATATGCAAGCGTGGCGTTATTCATTTGTTTAAGCGTGGGGGGATGTCGTAAAAAAGAGGCCGTCCTTCAGGAGCGGTTGGCTGTCCGTCCCGGAGTGTTTCTGACGAATGAAGTCAGCCGTTCCTATAAAGACCTGAAACCGGATGACGTGTTGGTGCAGGTCGGCCGCCGTGTTCTGACGCGGCAGGATTTCCAAGAGCTGGTTGCCGAAAAGCTTGACCTGCAAAAAAAAGGCTCTCCCCAGCTGAAGGTTAAAGATCTGGCGCGCTTGGAGCAAAAGGTCAACCAGTATGTATTCGCCAATTCTTTGGCCCGGGCGGCCCTGTTGCAAGAGGCCGAGACACGCGGAGTCGAGCCAACGCAAGAAGACTTGGCGGAAGCTGAGAATTATGTCAAACAGCTTTGTCGGCAACTGAAAGTCAGACGTGAAGAGTTTGCCAAACGGTTTGCGGGAGGCGAGACAGCCGTCGCGCAACGGATTCACGATGAAGCGACGCTGAAAGCGGTCTTGCGACATGAATTCGGGGAGCTGTTCACTGTGTCAGACGCGGATGCGGCAAGCCTGAAAGGGGAACTCGAGCGCCGGAGGCAGGAGGCGCAGGCCACCAACAATGTTGTCTCAGCAGTCATGGGGCAATTGCAAGCACGGCTGGTTTCCGGGGAGCTGAAACTGACGGATGAGCAAGCAGCCATGCAAGCGCTGATGCCTTCTGGCGTTCACTTTGCCGGCGTCGTGACTTGCCGTGTTTTAGACATCAACCTGCCCCAGCAGAGTGAGGCCATTGCAAAATTAAAACCCATGGAATGGTCGCCTGTTGTTGAATTGGAGGAGTCGTTCGATTTGTATCAATTGCGTTCTGTGACACCCCATCAAGACCCCGACCTGGTTGTCTACTCTTTCGTCAAAGTATCTGCCGCGCGCGATATCGGCTGGGAAGTTCCGGATATCGCCCAGATCAAGGGGAATATCGCCAAAAGGCGGCGCACTGAAAAACAAGCGCCCTGGGTACGTGATCTGATCACGAAGTACGGGGTGCTTTATCCCAACGGGGTTGAACTTTTCAAGCCGGCCGAGGAAGCCCAGCCGTCCACCGCCAGCCGACCCGCCGCCGGCAAAAAATGACCGGGACACGGTTGCTACAAACAGGTTTTCGATGGATCTTTCTCGTTTGTAGCAACGCCGTAAGGCGTTTCCCGGCCATATTGAGAATTGCCGCATTTGCCGGAACCCTGTTGACAGTCAAGCACAGAGATGCGACTATAAAAACGACTGGGCAAGATGGGCAGGGTCGGAGAGCATCGGCGTGCTCATCCGAGTCTCCGACGTTTTTTTAATGCGAGGTCTGATCAAGTGATTTGCTTTTGCGTGTAACCGGTTCATTCCGGAAAAGGAAAGTATGATGAGTGGCAGGAATCGTATGGGTGTGGCTGCGGTGATCATTGCGGTCTTCGTTCTCAGCGTGGGCGGCCTTAGGTGGTTTATCGGAACGCAAAAAGAGGGCGTGACATCAGACAAGCGTTCAGCGGCGGGGACCAGCGGTGTCCCGACAAACAAGACCGCTGGCCTCAACACGAGGAGTGCTTCCACGAAGCATGCAGGGCACGGTGACAACAAATCCGCTCCGGGCGCGGTCATCGAGGATGATGACGCGCTAGTTAGAAAGGTGCTCGCGCCTTTACAGGCAGACCTCGATTCGAACGACCCGAAGGTCATTGCGGCCGCTGCAAGAAAAATCATGGGACACGCGAACGCGAAGGTCCGCCTTCAGGCTGTAGAGTCTTTGGCTTGGACGGAGGTGGCCGGGTTTGCTGATTTGAGCAAGATGTTGTCGGATCCCGATCCGGAGGTTTCCCTTGCCGCGTTTGAAGCTTGGGCGCAACAGGTTCAAATGATCGAGTCGTCGGAGACTAAAGTGGCCCTGCTCAAAGAGGTTGGCGGTGTGGCTTTGAACAAGGGGGCGGAAGCGTTTCAAGAAGTTCTGAGCACCTTGAACGATGTTCCGGCGAATCAGGCTTTAGCGCTTTTACAGAACTTTGCGTCAAAGACGGATGATCTGGAGATGCTTGAAGCCATTTATGACAGCATTAATTTCCATGCCAGTCCTGATGAAAACGTAAAATCGAAAGAGGACATACCCAAGGCCATCGAGGAGTTCAATAGGCGCCAGGCTGAAGAAGCGGCGGCGGAAGCGGCGGCGGCGGTCGATGCAGCCGTCCGCGCGGCGGCGGGATCAACCCCAAAAGCCGTCGCTCAATGATGGTCCCTCTCCTTTTGCCGCAAAATCCGGTTAGCTCCGTGATCAAGCGACAGCCCTTTCGGGATTGTTGTTGCGTTTCTCGTGCGTGCCGAGTAACATTATTCCGATGTTAAACCTGTCGAATAGAAGGTCCGCAATCGGGAACCATCGCTCCGGCCAAGTCATGCTCGAATACGTGATCGTGTTTGTATCGCTGTTGATGGTTATTTCCGTACTCGCACTGTTTCTCTATGCGGTCAGGCAACAATCGAATCGGACACTGGACTTAGTCGCCTCGGAATATCCCTAGGCCGCCGGTTCCGGTAGGGTGAAAACCGGGAAGAAAACTATGAAAAAGCGCTCCAACCGCCGTAGCGGCCAAACCATGGTCGAGTACATCATCATCGTCGTACTCATCGCCATCACGCTGCTTGTCCTCTTCTCGAAACTCAGCAAGGCCACCGGCAAGAAAATCGCTGGCGCGACCTCGGCCCTCGATGCCGACGTCGGGTCGGAAGCCGCCACGCTGGCTGACGAGATCGACGAGAACAAAGTGAAGAACCTCGACACCGACGGCACCTTTAGGTAATCTGTCGGGGCTGTGGGGTTGGCAGAGAACAGGAGCAGGCATGTTCTCTGCATGTGTGTTTGATTGATCACACACTGAGACTGCCAACTATGAATGCCCCGCATAAAGACTCCCGCCGCGCGTCACCTCGCCGCAGCGGCCAAGCCATGATCGAAACGGTGTTCGTGATCATTCTGGCTTGTCTTTGTTTTCTCGGCATTTTCCAATACGCCAACCTCTTCGCGGCAAAGGCGGTCCTCAGCCACGCCGCAGCCCGCGCAGCTCGCGCGCGTGCCGTGGGCTTCAACCACTGGATGGTGGAAAAGAGCGCCCGCGTCGCCTCCATCCCCGCCTCCGGCACACGCACCACACCGGCCTTCGCCGGCATCGACCCGGCCATCACCGGGGCCCTCGACCGGAACAGCGTGAGCGAAGTGTGGGATATCGCCCTGCGCTCTTCGACCCGTTCGCCCGGCACGCAACTGGAGCTCGATCTCATTCCCGAATACATGAACTGCGAAAACGACCCCACCGCAGAGGGCCTTCTGGACTACGAGCTCTGGGAGGCCCTTTCCGTCAACATCGACGAGCCGCTCAACCTCGACGGCAACACCCCCGGCACCCTCCGCGTCTCCGTGCGTCAGCGCCACCCCTTGCTGATCGCGCTCGCACCTTTGGCCGAAGGCAAACTGCGCGATGCCCAAGGCGAGGATGTCGCACTCGAAGGGTTCTACACCATCGAAAGCCACTACCCGCTTTATCTGGAGGACCTGAACTGGTGAGCCGCCTCTTTCCAGACACGGACAGGCACCAACCGACACGGACGGATACCCCGTGCGGCAGGGATTGCGCCTCCGCCAACTTTAGAACTTCAGGACTTTCGCACTTGAGCACTTCGCCGTCTTCCCCCCGTTCCGGACAAGCCGTGGTCTTCCTGCTGCTGGCTTTCACCGCGCTGGTCTTTGTGCTGCTCTTCAACGTCGACCTCCACCGCATCATCCAGCGCAAAGACCAGACCCAGAACGCGGGCGATGCCGCGGCTCTTGCCGCCGCACGGTGGCAAGGCGCCACCCTGAACCTCGTCGGCGAACTCAACCTGCTCCATGTCCTCGCCCTCGCCGCCCAGACGCCCGCCGCCGTGGACGCCATCACCAACATGCAGGCCCGCCTCTGCTTCACCGGCCCCCTGACCGCCCTCTTCGCCGCCCAGATCGCGGCCAAGAACAACCACATCTACGTCGACCCAGATGGAACCGAACTGATCAATTTACATCTCGACAGCGTGAAGGCCTCTCCCGAGCCATGGCCCAACGCTTGGGCCGAATACGAGACAATGCTCAACCTCATCACCTCGGATGGCATTGCCGCCAGCCCGGGCAACATACCGTTTTACAACGGCCCCGGCGGCCACATGCTCTTTGAGAGAGCCTTCTACGAAGCCATCGACAGCCGCAACTGGTGCTGGTTCTACCTCCATGCCCGCGGCCTGCTTAACTCCTACGGGTCCTATCACGAGTGGCCTCCGTTGCCCGAGCCGGATGCCAACGACATCGCCGGCGTCATTTACGGCCTCGGCCTGCGCCCCTTCTTTGCACCCATGAAACAGCTCTTCTCGGCTGCCGACCTCGAAACGTTTATCAAAAACGCCAACCTCGACCCCGTTTCCGCTGCCGAACTGGCCGCCACCAACGTGATGGACGTGGTCGAGACCTGGTACGGCTTCGACCGCCAAGACTGGACCACCTGGGACCGTATTGCGACAGACGGCGAGGACGGCTTCCCCATCACCGGCTCTGTGCGCCCGGAATATGACTACGCCGGCGCAGACGCCGTGGTGGGCGTCTGCGCGTCCGTGAGCCGCATGACCCCCGGCATTGATGGCGGCAACCGCAGCGACAAGGTGCTCTGGTCCGCCGCCGCCAAGCCGTTCGGATACCTGGAGACCGACACCTCGAAAGCGCGTCCCGACTCAGCCGCCGCTTTCGTGCTCCCCGCCTTCCGGGATGTCCGCCTCATCCCCATCGACGCCGCCTCCGGGTCTCAGAACAGCGCGGCCGATATCGACTGGATACGTCACACCGTAACCACAAAACGTTATGGAAAGAGCCATGTTGAGATCTATCTCGAACTCGGCCCCCGGTCTTCAGGCTGCCGCTACTGCCAAGCGCTCGTGGTTTGGGAGAATCCCGCCTTCCGCAAGACAGGCATTGATTGGCTCGCCCTGTTTTGTCAAAGATGCATCGTGCCCTCGCACGGCGGCGGCGGCGGCGGACACCGCGGCGGCGGCAGCCGGAGAGGACACTAACCATGCGCCAGTCACGGACACACACAGACGGGCGCGAACCCTCACGGAGGAGAACGCCTCTCCAACCTCCTTCCTGCACAGGGCAGGACGGGGCAGGGCGGACTTGGATTTTTGAGGCGTATTCGCCGTCTGTCGCAGACGGCAAAAAGCCCGTCCGCACCGCCCCATCCTGCCCCAGCCCATCCCCCTGTTCCGGTCAGGCCGCCATCGAATTCGCCGCAAGCCTGTTGCTGTTTCTCCTCATCCTCATCGGCCTTGTCCACGTCAACCGCATGGCCCGCACCTCGCTCTTCCTCCATGCCGTCTTGCGCGGCGACGCCGGCGAGAAGGCGATGGCGGACACCGCCCCTTCGGCCGCACCGCTCTATATCTCCGATTGGCAACCCGGGGCCGACGACACGCGTTATACCGCCGACGATCAGCCGACACGCAACGGCGCGATCCTGCCCGCCGTACTCTCGTCCCTCACAGGGCATTCGGTCAAGAACCCGGAGGACTGGAATCTTGATTTCATCAATGATTCCCGCTTGCCGATCTCCATGATCCAGATCAACTCCTCGCCCCTCATGGCCACCACCCTCGGTTTTGTTCACGCGGAAGAAACCCTCCACATGTCCGTCGACCCCTTTATCCGCCAGCTCGTTTACGGCAAGGACGAGGTCGCCATCAAAGAAGAAGTCTGGATGCCCCTCATGGGAGGGCTGTATTAGTGAGCGCTCACGTTCTAACGTGCGGGAGTTCTAAAGTTGAAGGATGCGTGGTTGGCCGCGCAGGCTTCAGCCGGCCCGTGTCCACACGTTTTTCCAACTTTAGAATTTTAGCACTCTCGCACTTTAGTACTTCTCTCTACTGCCTGCTTTTCGCCACGGTTCTTCACGCCGAAGTCTTCTGGCGTCTGCCTAAAACGACGGAGGCCGCCCTGCAGCAGATGGGTGGAGTACGCGTCTACACCACCGCCGTGCAAGTCAACGGCGCACCCGGCACCCTCTCCGCCTTCGCCCTCAACGCAACCGCGCCGGAAGTGAGCGCCAGCATCGCCCGCCGTCTCGACCTGCCGCCCGCCGCGCCTTTCGGAGCCACCCTCATCACCCATGTGGAGAAGGATCGCCTGTGCCGCCTCTTCGTCCTGCCCGCCCCTGCCAGCGCAACCGCCTGCATCGTGCTCGCGTTCGACCAGTCGCTCCGCGATTTCGCGCACACCCAGAGCGAACCGAAAACGTGGCCCGACGGCCTTCCCGCCCTCAACGCCACGCCGCTCTTCTCCGCCACCTGCGCGCTGACCCGCACCGCCTTCGTCACCGCCGACGGCATCGACCTCATCGTCGGTGCCGTCCTCGACAACG
>CAZXVN010000375.1:0-13908 GCA_964643945.1 uncultured Lentisphaeraceae bacterium
TTCCGATGAGCTTCTGTTGGCCACTAGAGCAAAGGGGATACCCAGTTTCAGGTGATTTGCGGGCGCGACCGCCTGATGCGTGGGGGTACAGGCGCGCGTCCGGTTCTTTTCGTTCTTGATATGTTGAAAATCGTCAGATAACATACCGATATGCAACATAATTTAATCAAGAGAGAGAACTTGCTGGAGGAGCTGGCGCTGCTGGGCAGTCGCTGGGGCAGTACCGGATCGTGAAGCCTTTGGGCGCGGGCGGGATGGGCGAGGTGTACCTCGTCGAGCACGGCATCCTGCGGACGCGGCACGCGTCACGCGCTTCCGGCTGCTGTTTTTCAAGATTCGCTTGTCTGTACGTAAAACACACCCTATAATCCGCACATAAACAGTTGGTACTTGAAACGGGAGCGAGGTTCTTGTTTGAAAAAAAATAGTTGCATTGTTTTTGGGAGCTTGTCATTCAGCGTGTGGCTGTGCGGTTGTACCACGACGCGTGAACTTGCCCCCGAGCAACTGGAGCCGGTAAAAACGAACCGAACAAGCGTAACGTCGGTCTGGATCGCGACCAACGCGTTTGATTCTTCATCCGCGGCGCCGTGTATACGCATGACCGCTGGCGGAACGGAAACCGAGCGGTGGCAGGAGAAACGGTGCCAGAGGCGGCTGACGGAAGAATCGAGACGCTGCTATGATACGCCAACTTTCTGCAGAATCACCCATGCGATTCCGCCTTTATCTCTCACAGCGGATTTTCTCACCAGCAAGTGGGGCTTCGGCCTGACAAAAACCGCAGGGTTCTTTCCGTTTACCACACGGTGGGTGGGTTGGAAGGCTATGTTTTACCCGTCCCGCAAGGTGGGCCTCTTCCCCTTGGAAACGATGATAGTCAAAAAAAACAAACATCTTTTCAGCGCTGTTTCTTTTGGTGACGGGGATATCGAATGTCCCGTTTACCCCTATACGCTTAGCGACGAGGAGGGGTTGTCATTGCTGTCGACCTGTGTGTACCCGCTAGCACTTTTGGTTGCGCTGGCGGAGCCAAACAGCACGGATGCCTTTCAAAAAGCTTTCTTTTCCCCTTTTACTTTGTGTTTGAATCCGGTCATCGATACGCTGGCGTTCTCGACAGATCTGACGTTGATGGTTGGTGCGGTGGGGGTCGAGGCGGCCTATGCCCCCTTGCCGCCGGTCGCGGATCTTGCGCTGATGCCTACGGCTGCGGCGCTTGACCTGAGCCTCGCAAGCGTGGTGGCAGCTGGGGATGTGGCCCTGACGCCGCTGTGGGTGGTTGGCGACAGCCTCATGTGGATGGGAGACGCTGTCTATCCGGGCGGGGTGAAGGCTGTCACAAACGCGTCGCCCGTCGAGGTGTGTGGGGACTGGGCGACGAAGACAGGGGTGACGCGCACGCCCAATTGGCCATCCTATCAGATGCTCTGCGAGTGCGACGGGATCAGCAAGCGCATGCCGTTGACGGCCTCCGGCACCGCCAGCATCCCCTTGAGCGACCTGCGCTCCGGGTCTTCACTGGGCAATCCGATCCGCGAGGTCACGCTGACGCTTTGCGACGGAGAAGGCAAACCGGTTGGCAAAGAAGCTAAGAAAATGATGGTGGACTTTGATATTTTGCAGGAGGGTGTCGGCACTTTCCCAAGTACGAATCCGTAGAGCGAGGAGCAGGGACAATGGTTTGCCCGAAATGTTCTTCTGTGAATGCTGGTGGTGCCAAGTTCTGCAACGAATGCGGCACCAACATTTCTGTACTTTCGCATGAATCGGCGGCCGAGCAAAACGCGGCGGGCGCGGGGCGACCCCGCCGGGCGGAACAGGGGGGGCTGTCGATCGGGGATGCAAACACTTTCATCAGGGCAGGGCATCAGGCCGAGCCCAAGGCGCAGGAGTCGGGCACGCCGCTGGACGCGCGTTACACGTTTCTCGGGGAGATCGGCCGGGGCGGTTTCGCGGTGGTCACCAAGGCGCGCGACAAGAAACTCGGGCGTATCGTGGCGATCAAGCGGTTGCTGTCCGAGCAGTTGAGCGGACGGCACGGGGAGCAGATCGTCGAGCGTTTCCGCCGCGAGGCGCAGAGCATCGCTAAATTGAACCACCTTAACATCGTGACGGTGTACGACCACGACTGCGACAAGGACGGCTATTACATTGTCATGGAATATGTGGACGGCGGGTCGCTGAAGGATCTGCTGAAAGCGCGAGGCGGCAAGTTGCCTGTGGCTACGGCGCTCCGTCTGGTCAGGGGTGTGGCGCAGGGCCTGGCCTATGCGCACCGCATGAATCTCGTGCACCGCGACATCAAGCCCGGGAATATCCTTCTGAGCCGGGGTGCCGCAGGCGGCGACGGCGGCGAGGACGGCGCGCTGATCCCGAAACTGGTGGACTTCGGGTTGGCGCGTGCGGGCGCGGAATCCGACATGTCGCTCAGCGGTTTCGGGATGGGAACGCCGTTTTACGCGGCGCCCGAACAGCGGCGTGACGCCAAGAACGTGAATCATACGGCGGACATCTATTCCTTGGGCAAGATGCTCTACGAGATGGTGACCGGTGAGATTCCTGACACGGTCGACCCCGAGGTGATACCGCCGCCGCCGGAACTCGCCAAGATCATCATCAAATGTCTCAAGCCGAACCCGGGCGACCGGTATTTCAGCGCGGACGAACTGATCGCCGCATTGACCCTGCTGGAGGGCAAGAAAAGTTCGGTCGCGGCCGTTGCGGGCGGCAAGGCCGGAGGTTCCGATGACGCCTGCCCCGCCTGCGGGATGGTCAACGTGAAGGATTCGCGTTTCTGCCAAGGATGTGGGACTGGACTGTACCGGCCGTGCCCGGAGTGTGGACGTGAGTTACCTGTGCAGGCGCCGTATTGCGGAGCCTGCGGCACGGATGTGGCGGCTTTCCTCCATGTGCAGGATATAGCGGACCGGATCGGGCGCTACCGGGACGAAAAAAAGCACACGCGGGTCTTGAAAGAGTTCGAGCAGTTGCCCGGAACGGGCTTTGTGCCGCGGGGTCCGAAGGCAGCCGCACTGGTTGGGGAGGCGCAAGAGGCGCAGGCCGAGGCAGCGGAAGTCGAGGCCAAGAAGAAGACGTTGGCTAATGCGATTGACGAGGCGCGGAAACAGGAGGACTGTGATCGGATCGAGGTGCTTCTCCGGCAATACAAGGAGGTGAACGGAACTCTGGAGGAGGAAATGAACCGGTTGCGTGACCGGGTGCCGGTGGTCCGGCAGATTCAAGTGCTGAAGCAACATGTGGCCGAGTTGAAAGGGGTGATCGACCAACGGAATTGGACAAAGGCACAGGAACTGTTTCGCGAAAAACCTTCCGTTCCGGAAGCCGTGGAGGCGGAAGACGAAGCGCAGATCGCCGCTTATCTGGCTCAAGTCAGTTCCCTGTATGCGCGGATGTCTGCGGTGCTGGCGTCGAATCACGGTCAGCTCCTGAAACAGCTCAGGGCCGAGATCCTCGCCGCACAGGAAAACGGGGAATGGGATCGCGCTTGGCAGCTCACGCACACGCTCCCTGCTTTTCCGGAGATGTTGCTGGCCGAGCACCGGGCCACCTTGTCTGAGCAGAGCGCGGAGATCCAGTCTCACGCCGCCGTGATCGCGCAGGGATGGATAAGGGACCTGTCCGACAAAGCCTTCCAGTCGGCCCGTCAAGGCGAATGGGACGAGGCATATCACGTTCTGGAAGTGATTGAGGAACTGCCGCTAGATCAGAACGTGCTCACTGAATGTTACGGGCGTGTGGAAGAACAGTTGAACGAAATTCATGTCAGCCAGCTCAGACGGAAGATGCGCGAAGCGACGGAGGCCCGCCAGTGGGAGGACGCCCAGACGGCGGCCTCGGCCTTGGAGAAGCTTGCGCCGGGAGACGGGGAGGCCCGGCAGGTGATTGCCGAAGGGATGCAGGGAAAGCGGCGCGACCAGACGGTTGCTGAAATCCTGTCCTTGTTCAATAAAGGGGTGTTCCAGAAATGTACGGTTTTGTGTGACGGGCTGATACAGGAGGCCGGCCCTTCTTTCGACCTCACGGGCGCAGGTTTCACGGGAGTATTGGGGGAGTTGCGCGACCAGGCGGCTGAACGGGCCGTGGAGCAGGCTGCGCGGATTGTCACGATGAACAGCGCTCTTGTAAAACATGATTGGGACAGCGCGATGCGGCAGGCGTCGGACCTGCTCAAGGAGTATGGCTGGATGTCCGAGGCGAAGGACGCGCTGCGGCGGGCTTCTGCGGGTAAGCGGCGCGCCCGGCTGAAGCGGACAGCGGTGGGCGCGGCGGCAACGGTTATCGTGATGGCAACTGGCTGGGGGACTTATCGTGTTGCCGGATATTTGCGGGTCAGAAGCGATTTTTACGCAGCGGTCAGGCGCGGCGACGAGGTGAAAGCGAGTCAGCTGGCGGAGGTCTTTTCACCGCGGTATATTCCGGTCCAGTCCTATCAGAAGTGCCTGTCCCTGCGTGCGGCGGCAGGCGAGCAGCGCCGTCTCGCCATCCTTGAAGGCTGCGACACGGCGGGGTCGGCCTGTTGGAGTGAAGCGGAAGCGCGGGCGCAGTCGGCTGATAAAAGGCTGAAGGAGGGTCAGTTCGAGCAGGCGGAAAAGGATTTTGCGGCGGCGGCGGAGCGTTATCCGGTGGCTGTGGCGTGGGGGAGAAAAAACAAGGTGGCTGCTGACCTGCTCAGACAGGAGGTGCAGGCGTACGAGGATATTCTGCAACAGCAGGATAAGGCTGGGCTGGGGCAACATGGCGGTCCGGCGTGGGTGGAGGCGCAGCGGTTTGCCTTGCAAGGCCGTGAGCCGCAGACAGATCCTGCCAAACTTGAGGCGTGCGCTGAGGCTATGCGTAAGGCCAGCAAGGAACTCCTGACTGCGGTTGCCCATGTGAAACGCGAGGAAACGCGTATCGCGAAGGAACAGGAAGCGGCTGCGGAACGTCTTCAGGCGGCGCGGAAAAAGTCCGAAGAGGCGTATCAGGCCGAGCTTCTCAAGCAAAACCCAGAGGTGTTGAAGGCTTATAGCGACGATTTGTGGCAAGAGGCGTTGCGGCTGGCCGGACAAGGCGACCGGGCCACTGATGCGGAAGAGGGGCGCAAGGCGTATGAAGCGGCCCTGGCGAAACTTCAGACAGCGGCCGCGTTTGCCCAGAAACGCTGGGCTGAAATGAAGGACGAGGCCTTGAAAAAATACGGCAAGGTCAAAAACGAATGTCAGGCTCTGCTGGAGAAGGCCCAACAAAAAGCCCTTCCAGACCGCTCGGGTTATGAGGCGGCGGTGGAGTGCCAGAGGGTGTTGAGCGACGCGGAAAAGGCAAAGATTTTCGTGGCCATCACCGCCGACGAAGCGGAGCAGGCCTTTATCGACAAGATGCGGGCGGATGTTAAGAAGCGCGTGGAATCCTTTTATCGGGGACCGAACCCTCAGGAGCAACGCTGGGTGGTGCCGGAGCTGGGTCTGGTGTTCGTCTGGGTCCCTGTGCTGGACGCGTGGGTCGGGCAGACGGAAGTGCCCAACGGGGCGTTCCGCCGGTTCAGTCCGCAACACGCGAGCGGAGCAAGCGATTCCGCCTCTTTGGACGGAGCGGAGCAGCCGGCGGTTCAGATCACGTTCAAAGACGCGGCGGGGTTCGCCGCAAGACTGACGGAACAAGAGGGCAAGGCGAACCGGATTCCGACCGGCTACACGTACCGGCTGCTTGCGGGCAGTGAATGGACGCTCTGCGTGCAGTGCGGGAACGTCCGCCGTTACCCGTGGGGAAATTCGTGGCCGCCCAAGTACGGGAACTACGGGGATGCTTCGCGCCGTCGTCTGCTCGGTCATGGCCTAGAGGATTACGATGACCGGTTTCTCGTTTCGGCGCCCGTCGGCAGTAACGGGACCAATGAGTGGGGGCTCTGTGACCTGGGCGGGGACGTGAGAGAGTGGACCTGCGGGGCCAACTAGACGGAGACCGTCAGAGACGCCTCGTGGCGGTCGTTTGAGACGAACGAATTCGCGTGTGTGAATGCGCTTTTCTTGACGCCCGAAATGCCCAAGAAAAACGACATCGGGATGCGGCTGATTCTTGCAAAGCCTCCGCGGCTCTGATGCTTGCTGATGAGTTGTTACAGGGATAATCGGAATAGCCAGGAATTTGAACGGCATGGCCAACCAACGCAGCATGGGTGAAGAAAAGACAGGAGTCGGCAGTCAGAAGCCGGCAGTCGGAAGCCCGGGGACGGATGTCCCTGCCCGCGAGGCGCTGAGCATGGGCGACACCGCGACGATGCGGGCGGGGCCGCAACGCCGGCGGTTCCGTGCCGGGGACGTGATCCTCGGGCGTTACCGGATTGTCAGCGAGCTGGGCCAGGGCGGCATGGGCGTGGTGTACCGCTGCTTCGACCAGACCGGCGGGATTGAGGTGGCGCTGAAAGCGTTGCCGCCCGAACTGTCGCACAATTCGGTGGAGATGGAGGAGGTCCGCGAGAACTTCCGGCTGGTTGAAAGTCTGCACCATCCGAATATCGCGGCGGCGAAGCAATTGGAGCGGGATGAGGCAACGGGCGACTATTATCTGGTGATGGAGTGCGCAGAGGGTGTGAACCTGCGGCAGTGGAGAAAGGCGGAGGGAGGTGGACTGTCCCTTGCGAAAGTGCTGCCCGTGTTGCGGCAGGTCGCGTCGGCTCTGGACTTTGCGCACTCGCGCCGAATCATCCACCGTGACATTAAGCCGTCGAACGTGATGCTCTCGGCGGACGGCACGGTCAAGGTGCTGGATTTCGGGTTGGCCGCGCAGATCCACACGAGCATGAGCCGCGTGAGCATGGTGCATTACGGCACGAGCGGCACCGGGCCGTACATGGCGCCGGAGCAGTGGCGGGGGCAGCGGCAGGACGCCCGGGCGGATCAGTATGCGCTGGGGGTGTCGGCCTATGAGTTGCTGGCGGGCGAGCTGCCCTTTGAAAATTCCGATCCCGCGGTGTTGCGGCAGGCGGTTCTCCAGGAGCCGCCGGGAGTCATCTCGGTTTTGGATCGCAAGGCCTGGCAGGCGTTGGAGCGTGCTTTGACGAAGGAGCCCGAACGGCGGTTTGCGAGTTGCGGGGATTTCGTTTTGGCTTTGGGAGGGGGCCGGATTGCGGCCGCGCCCGATCCCCACACGCGGCGCGGCCTGGCCTTTGTGTTCACGGGGGCGGCCGTGTTGTCGGTTCTTGCTTATATGGGGTATGGGTTTTGTCGCACGAAGCAGAAGAAAGCGGAGGAGGCGGCAAAAACGCTGGAAAGTTTTTCGCGTTTTATTGCGGCCACCAATGCGGCCGAGAAGGCTTTCCTGTCGGGGGGGTGGAGCACGGGGACATCGCGTCTGGAGCGGGTGCGTGAATTAGGAACAAAAGAGGCTGCTTGGGCGGAGAGGATATCTGAGCGGTGGCAAGCGTGCGGATTGAGCAACGAAGCCGCACGCGTGCGCGGGCGCGTTTTGACGCTCAGCCGGGAGCAAAGTTTTGGCAAGCGGTTGGACGGGCTTCAGGCAGCATGGAACAAGGCGGATGCCGCCCGCTTCGCCGGTGATTGGCGACTGGCCATGGACGGATACGTCGAGGTTAAACGGCTGGCGGCAGACATTGAAACGCTTGACAAGGCAAGGCAGGCTGCGTTGGCGGCGCAGGCGGAATCCGAGGCGGCGAAAAACAAGGCGAAGGCCGCAAACGCCGAGACGTGGGTGAAGGAGATTTGGCAGGACGCAAAGAGTCAGGATGACCAGGCAAAACAGGCGTTCGAGTCAGGCCTGTTTGAGGATGCCAAAAAAGGGTGGGCCGGGCTTTCCGCTCACTGGGAAACGGTTCAGGCTCAAGCCCAGAAGGTGGCCGCATGCGATCTGGCCGGTCAGGAGTATGCCGCCGCGCTAAACGCCGTAACCGTGCCGCCGGGTATTCGAGCCGCCGGCAAAACCGGACCCGTGACGCGTGAGGAGGTTCAGGCGTATCTGGATCAGTTCGGCGGTTCGTCGTGGAAGCAGGCTCTGCAGTACGAGCAGGACGGCAAAAAAGCCGCACAGGACCCGGCCGCGGGGGCGGCTGCGTATAAGCGTGCGCTCGAAGCGCTGAAGACAGCCTGTCTGGCTGCACTAGGGGGTGCGGAAAACACCCGCAAGGAGCAGCAGGTGGCACTCGCACTGGATGAGGAAAAGCGCAAGCCGCGTTTAAGGATTGTCGTGCAGGCTGAGGAACGCGAGGTGGCAGGCGCGGTCGTCGCACTGGATGGCCAGGACGACAGGAGGGTTGCCCCCGTCACCGTTGATCTTGAAAAAGGGCGTGAACATCAGATGGCCGTTTCACGTGAACCGGACGGGAATCTCACATACATGACCACCAATTTTTCTGTACGGGCCGTCTGGGAGGGTGAACGGACAAACATTGTGGCGTTGGCCGTTCGGCATCCGCCGACACCTCAGAAGCCGGTTGAGCCTGCTAAGCCCGTAACGTCTCCCCCCCCTGCTGTTGTCGAGGCCGATACGCATCAGTATTTTTCTGGGCGCGCGGTCGGAGGTCAGCCCATGTTGGATGCTTCGCAGTTTGAGCCTGTCCAGCAGCGTTTTCGCAAGATTGCCTCTGACAGGGTGGCGGATGCCCTGCTGAGCAAAACATGGATTCTCTACAACCCCAAAGAGATCATGACGTTTGAAAACGCACGCCAGCAGGCGGTCGCGATGGGTGGCCGTTTACCGACTATGAAGGAACTCACCACGTTGCTGGTGCTGAAGCGTGAAAAAGGGGATTGGACTCGAGTCAACGGAGGCTTTTTCCCTGAGCATTTGCGGACTTTCCAGTTTTGGACCGAGGAAAACCGCCTACTCTCGTCACGTCAGATCGCGAACGGGCTGATGACTTTCGGCGCGTTATGCTGGGTGGTGGATTTCAGCGACGGGACCGCCAGCAAGAAATCGGCAGATGATCAGTACGGTGTGCTGGTCATCAAGAATGAATGAAAGAACCGGGGCGGTTGCTGCGGAGCTGCGGTGTGTTTAGTCGGCCTTGATTTTCACTGCCTTGCCTGTGAAGGTGACTTCCTTCATTGACGCGAGGAGCGGAATGCCGGAAATCTGTTTCACATACGCTTTGGGAATGACCACGTCGGCGTCCGGCGTGGCGGCCAAGGCCTTATAATAGGCCCGATCCTCGGCCGTAGGGCCTCCAGACAAACCGAGTGTCAAGACTTGTAGGATCGGCAGTCCCGGGTCTTGGAGGAAGGCATACTGGTCCTCGAATGTCTTCATCCCGAGCAAGATGAGCTTGTCTCCATCGATGATCTTAACCAACCCCAACACATAGGATTGCATGGTTGACGTTCCTTTGACGGGGCCGATCACCGTGTAGTCTGTCCGTGCGAGATTGACACTGACTTCTGTGGAGGCTATGGGTGAGCCGCGTTGAACGCTGGCACAACCCGTTGAGAGGAGTGCGAGCGTCCCGATTGTAAGAGCAAGAGCATTGACTGTATTCATGAGTTTTCCTTTTTGAAGTTGACGACCCTTCATGTAAACGAGTTCAACCGCCCCGGTCAAACTTAATACGGTATCAATTTGCCAGTTTTATTAAGATTTGTCAATTGCCTTAACGTGCGTAACCGCAAGCGCAAAGTGGGGTGCCGACCGCCGGCAAATAAGCTGACGGACAAGCAAATACGCGCTTGACGGTTACCACCCGGAACGATACGCTTCCCCCCATTTACGTGGGGTTGTCCCCGCATGAGGCAGGTTCAACAACACTGTTGGGAAGATAAGGTACAATATGACAGACTTCAAGTTCTCATGCCCCCACTGCAATCAGCATCTTGAAGGTTCACCAGACATGTTTGGCACGGTCATTGCCTGTCCCTCATGCAGTAGGCAGATTCAAGTGCCACAGCCCGTTCCGCGTTCTATCCCGCCACCCCTGCCGTCCATAAGCACTAGCCCGAATACGATGACGGCAAGTAGCAAAGGCAACAGCAAACAGGGGATGATTGCTCCTGAGTGCTTTCAGCAGGAAACGGGACGCGCGAATGCATCAACGGGCAGCCGAGATAGGCAGGAACCAATGCCTCTGGCGACCGGGCCTGGCGTCGCCGGTCAAGTGCTCCGTCCTCCATTGCCGCCGAAGCATGTGACCGCACCCTCTGGCGACGAACGCATGCCGTTGGCAGGACGGATCGTCATGGGGTTCCTGTTTGTTTCAGGATCAGCAATCACTCTTGGGGGCCTTTTGGCATGGATCAGGGATGACGAGGGTATGGGTCTGTTCATCCTTGGTTTGGTATTTCTCGCAGTCCCGGTCGCCATCCTGTGGCTTAGACGGAAGATAGGAACAGACTCCATCTCACTCTCCTCACCGCCGCTGTCCGCAACCAAGCGGATTGGCTTTATCATCTACGACAATGAAGGCAAGATAGCAGGCGGCTGGCTGATTCGGCTGTTTCGCACATTCTTTGCGCGCATGATATTTTTCGCCAGCATTAGCGTGCTTTTGGGCTTGGGTACGCCTAATCACGCCTTTTTTGTGGTCTGCGCAGTATTGATCGGCTTCGTGGGCTTGGAGTTCTATCTGAGCAGGGGGTCGAAGAAATGGCGGGCCGGGCGGCGGACGTGTCGCGGCATTCTGTGGGACCTTGTGAAACGCGAGGGATCGGAGGGACGGTTTAGCATTGAGTTCAATCCCCGACCGGAAGCCGGATCGTCTCTTACCGCGGTGAGACGCTACGTCGTTCTGAACATAACTCCCTGCGCCGGGACTCCGTCCCAACCGATCCAACTCCGGGGCCCGGAACTGGTTATCACACTGGTTCGGAAACGCACCGGCTCCCATTGCCGCGTGGGGGCCGTGACCTTCTGCGGCCGCAACTGTTGCCGCCTGTGGGATAGCGGGATGAATGCCGGGATGATTGAGTTACACATACTGCACGACGACCGACTCACCCGGATGGAGTTCGGCGAGACGGTGGCGGGGCTGGAACTAATCGAAAGACTTGGGAAACTTGGACGAATCCTGGGAACCCGTGCAGCTGTCCGTGTTCTGATTTCTGGCGGTCAGAACGGCCCCCCCGAGGACGGCCTCACGAGGGTTGCGGATGAGTTTGGGTGGACCATTGATGCTTCCGGCTGAGATCAATTGGGCGTGGGCACTTTGGGTGAGCTTTCGACGAACCTCTGTCTACCGGAAGATCGCCTTTGGCGCATACGATCCGCTCTGCGCTCACTGCGGCTTCGGTATTCCGGCAGTGCTGGAGGTCGCCCACATTGACGGGAACCGGCAGAACAACGATCCCGTGAACCTAATCATCCTTTGAAGGCCGCGCCTGAGGAGTAACGTTATTGACGGGAAAACCGTCGTGATGTGGGACGGAAAATGTTATCCCGCGGGCACCCGGTATTCCGGTGCCCGGACACCTGCCGTCCGGCAGAGCTGGATCATGTCGAGGATGCCGCTGCCGGCTTTCTCGGCATACGTCGCCAGGAACATGGGTTCGGCGATGATGGCAGTGTTCGCGCCAGGAATGTTGGATGGCAAGGAAACGATTAAGTTCTCGTGGAAATAATGAATCCATAGACAGGAGTCACAATGAAACCGACCACACATCACACTGAACGATCACCCTCAACCCACCTCCGGAAAGCCGTTTTCGGAGGTCTCCTGAAGAACTGTCTCTGTAGGTCGCTGCAAACAAGGGGCAAAAAACGTATGGCCATTTATGACCGGCCCTGCGATAATCCGTGAAATGTTTGATGGGACTTTAAACAAAACGAGGCATCATGAAAAGAGTCGCGTTCAAGATGAAGTTGAAACCCGGATGTGAGGCGGAATACAAGAAACGGCACGACGAAATCTGGCCGGAGCTGTCGAGAGTGCTCCGCGAGGCCGGAGTATCCGATTATTCCATCTTTCTTGATCAGGAGACGCACATCCTGTTCGCCGTGCAAAATTTGTCTGCCGACAGCACCGCAGACGGGCTGCCGAACAATCCTGTAGTGCGCAAATGGTGAACTTTATGGCGGACATCATGGAAACCAACCCCGACCGCTCGCCGGTGTGCGTGCCGATCCCCGAGATGTTCCACGCCGATTGATTGAAAAGCCAGTCGCCCAGAATCAACGCTGAACAGCGAACGCCGAACGCTGAAGTTAACCGGCGGCCAGCGCCAGCAGCGCGAGCGCGACAATAGCCCGCTTCGCCGCCGTACCGATGAATCCTGTGCCCATTATTCCGCGTGCCTTCATCATCATCTCCTTGTGTTTTGGCGCGGATGCCTTATAGCGCTTCCGAAGCGAGCGTTTCCGACATCCAGCCTACCCTTGATTTGTTTTCACTTTGCCAGTTTTTACGGGTGCTCTCAAGAAAATAATTCACATAATGAAATGAAATTTTGTTAATTTTCAGTACATTCATTAGTCTCTCCACAGGGGCACGGACTTTCCTGTCCGTGAGTCAACGGGCTGGAAACCCCGTTCTCCTTATTGGCACCTGTCCGGTGGCTGCCGCCCCGGGCGGCTGGCACCCCGCGATGGACCGTCAGATTACACTTGCTTTCAACTGTCATATTATGACATTATCTCGCACATGCAGATGATGACAGAAATCGCGCTCGAACGGGCAGTCCGCGGCGTATTTACGCGCCAGGAGGCGGCCTGTTGGATAAACGCAACCGGAGACCGTTTAAATGCCCTCCTCAAGCGATCGGTCGGCAGCGGTGAACTCGTGCGGATCATCCGAGGCCTTTACTGCTTGGACACACGCTTCCAGCGCACCCGTCTAAACCCCCTCGAACTGGCACAGCGCATTCAGGGGCCAAGCTACATCAGCCTGGAATACGCCTTGTCCTACCACGGCTGGATTCCCGAGGCGGTCTACACGGTGACGAGCACCTCTCTGGAACGTTCCCGGACGTTCACCACCCCCCTGGGCGTCTTCAGCTATACCCGCGTCCCGCAGGCCAGCCTCTACAGGGGAGTCAACCGGATTGTGGTCGAAGGCGGCGGAAGCTTCCTGATGGCGGAACCGCTCAAGGCGTTGGCCGACTATGTCTATGCCCATCAATGCTTGTGGGACTCTGCCGCGCCGCTGCGCGAATCTCTCCGCGTCGACGGGCACGCCTTGGCTGATCTGGACGCCTCTTCTTTCGAGCCGTTGCTTCAACACTACCGGAGCGGCCGTGTACAGCGGTTCCTGCTTGGCTTAAAAAAGGACTTGGGGCTATGAGTGTCAGAATCGTTCAAGAGAGACTGGAAAGTTATCATTGCCGATCCTCCCTCGAGGAGGAGCAGGCTCTGCGCGAAATCACGCAGGACATTGTCCTTGCCGCCTTGGGGCGGACGACTTTTTTTGAGCAAGCCGGGTTTCAAGGCGGAACCTGCCTGCGCATCTTTCACAGTCTTAACCGCTTCTCGGAGGATCTCGACTTCGCCCTCTGCAAAGGCGACGGTCACTTCACCCTCGCCCCTTATCTCGAGAGTGTGCAGCGCGAACTCACAGCCTACGGATACGAATTAGAGATTGATGACCGGTCAAAGGCTGGCCAAGCCGTCAGGAAGGCGTTTCTGAAAGACGATTCTGTCGGCCATTTGCTCCGCCTCAACTACGCGCTCAAGGCCGGCCCCTTGCGAAAACTCCGCATCAAAGTGGAGGTGGACACCCACCCACCGTTAGGAGCCTCTTACGTTATGCCCATATTTGACTTCCCTTTCCCCTCCGCTGTCCGTACCTTCGACTTGCCCAGCCTGTTTGCAGGCAAGATTCACGCCTTACTGTGCCGTACCTATCTGAAGGGACGCGACTGGTATGATTTTATTTGGTACACGGCGCGCAAAACATCGATTAACCACGCTTTACTGAGTGCCTCTCTAAAACAGACCGGCCCCTGGAAAGGACAACACATCGTTACGGATAATGCC
>CAZXVN010000376.1:0-8749 GCA_964643945.1 uncultured Lentisphaeraceae bacterium
CACAAGACCGCGCATGGGAATACTCAGTCATTCCTGACAGGTCGGGGACAGAACAGCCCGATGAATCCTCATCCCGCGTCCGAAATGCCGC
The DNA here is from genome assembly GCA_964643945.1 of uncultured Lentisphaeraceae bacterium. GTDB lineage: Bacteria > Verrucomicrobiota > Kiritimatiellia > RFP12 > UBA1067 > JAHFSX01. Next base: position 92 of record CAZXVN010000376.1, read on the forward strand.
CTTTCGATGGCGATCAGGCGCCCCGAAAAGGCGGGGTCCGAACCTGGACGATCCCCTGACAGCCTTATATGCCGCAGCATAACCGCTACCGTGGTTATGCGTACTACTGGACCAGCAGCACGGTGCCCGTCTGGGCAGGCAGTGTGCAGATGACGACCAGCAGGGGGGGTGCTTCGCGTGACCGCGTCATCCGAGTGGCATGCGGCGTGGTTACTGTTGCGGCACCTCTGGTAGAAGCCGTAGTTCCCCAACGGCACGCCGAAGTCCGCTTGAAGTTATCGACAAGCCCCCCGCCCGCGGACAAGTAACACGAACGCCGAACATCGAACGCCGAACGTTGAAGTTACCGGTAAGCCCTCCGAGTGAAACCGCAACCTGACGGCTTTTGCGGAAATATTTAGATGCGTTTTTCCTGATATTTCTATTGCTTCCGAAGAGAGAAAAAGCCTAAAATTTACTTGTGTTTTTCGGCGATTTCTCTGTGAGGAGTTGCACATCGGCAGTAGTAATGAAAGTCCTTTTTCTTTTCGTCGACGGCGTGGGGTTGCGTGCGCCCGCAACGGATAATCCGGTACACGCCGGAATCTGCCCTGTTTTATGTCATCTCATGGAAAAACACGCCGTGTTCATCGACGCCTGCCTCGACACGAAAGGCTTGCCGCAGAGCGCCACAGGCCAGACCTCCATGTTCACCGGTGTCAACGCCGCGCAACACATGGGGCGACACTGTGAAGGTTTCCCGGGCCCCTCCCTGCGCAAGCTGATCGAGGAGAGCAACCTCTTCACGGAACTCGCCCGCAAAGGCCTGCGTTCTCGTTTTGCCGACTCCTACATGGCAGACAGCGTGGACGACCTTCGCGTGCGCCGTTTCAAATCGGTCACAACAGTCATGGCGCTCACCCAACCTGAAACCATTTTTTTCCAAGATGACCTGCTGGCGAATCAAGCGGTGTTCCATGACATCACACGCGCCAGTCTCCATGAGAAAAACCACGCCATACAGGTCGTCACGCCACAACAGGCCGCCGAACATCTCATTCAGGTTGCACGGGCCAACGATTTCACCCTTTTCGAGTTCTTTCAGACCGACCTCGCAGGCCACTCCTGCAACTATGACCACGCCTGCGAGACGCTGAAGACGTTGGACCTCTTTCTCGATTCAGTCGTCAAACTCTGCAAGTCAACCGGCATGCTGCTCATCGTCACAAGCGACCACGGCAACATCGAAGACATGGGCACGCGCGGCCACACCCGAAATCCGGTGCCCCTCATTGCGATCGGACCCGGTGCGGACGAGATCAAGGCCAACGCCGTCAGTCTGGTGGACATCACACCGCGCATCACACGCCTGATGGTGCCGGGCTATATCCCTCCTGTCCACTCTGTTCAGCCGGTCATCATCAACAACTGACCCGCCAGAACACAGCCGACGTGTTGTCCGGCAACCTGCAAACACATCCAAAAACCTCCCGCTTTAAACCGGGAGGTTTTTACTGTCATGCAAGCCGCACGCGTCACACATCCAGTGTAACTCCGTTCTGGCGCAGCACGCGTTTGACCGCATTGACCGGCTTCTGCTCTTGGCCCGCCTTTTGCTCGGCTCGAAGCACCAGATCACACAGCCGCCCATTCATAACGAGTTGCGGGCGGTTACCGCCCGGCTCTGCGGTCGAACCGTTTGCAGCATAGAAACTCTCGATCTCATCCTTGAACAGATAAAACCTTGGGCTTTTCTTCTGCTTGTCACTCCAGCTCAGTTTAAGCGACTGCAGACGCAGGGCCAGACTCTGCGCGGAGACGCCATAACGCTTCTTCAGGCGCAACAGCATCTCCCACGACCAAGCCTTCGGGGTCAGCCCCAACTGCCATGCCGTGGTTTGCAACGCACTGGCTGGCATCAAAAAGCAGACCGCGAACCGACTTGCGAACTGCCCCTCATCCAAAACCGTTTCGTCGGCGATCTCAGACTGCGCCGCTTCCGCGTCAGCGCCGTACGCCTGACGCGTGTGCCAGAAGATACGGCCCAGCTCAAAGACCAGGCGGAACATCTGATGCTCCGGCTGTTTCTTGAGCAGGCTGTTTATAAAGAAAAAGGCGTTACGGTTGAGGCTGTCATACCCGCAGAACGTCGCGCACCCTTCGGGCATCTCCATGAAGACAATGCGTAATCCCGCGTTTTCGAACAGCTCGAGATAATCAGATATGATCGCGCTGCCGATACCGAGGTTTTGGCGCACCCGCGCCGCCAGATGCACAGCCCCAGTCTCGGTGGGCGTGAACGGGACGTATAACGGGACCTCGGACATTGTGACTGCGCCGCCGAGATCTTCCAAAACCAGCAGCTTGTCTGCGACGGACTGGCAGATGATGTGTGCCGATTTCAGCGCCTCAGATCCCGCAGCCATGTCCAGCGGCGGCAGCACGACCGGCGCGGTATCCGACACCGTCGGTGCGTCTGGCTGCCAGAGGTTACTTTCCTGGAACAGGTCATCCAAACGGACGTTCAATTGCTTCGCGAGCCGGTACAGCACGCGTCCAGAAGGCAGATGCTTACCTTTCTCAATCCACCCCAAAGGGCCAGCACGAATCCCGATTTCCGTCGCCAGCCGGATTTGGGTAATGTGCTGGATCTCGCGCAGTTGGCGAATGCGCCCACCTACGCGTAAAGCGATCTCGCGCTCCGCCGGCGTTTTTTGCTTACCCATGACCATCTCCTCATTTTCAGTTTGCTAACAAACACATCGAGCACCGTGTGCGGTTTCATGTGCGCCATTCTCGCAAAACTTCTGCTGAGCGGAAGGGCACAAAATGAAATCAACCATGTATATCGTTAGCACATTTTGCGTATAATGCAAGTCTATATTAAGGAAATATTAAGGAAATCCGCGTTGTATCACAGGGAGTATTGCGGGATCTTCATCAGTTCCCCGCCTTTGAGCGCCGAATGGTGGGCCACGATGCCGGCGACGGTCATGTTTAAGGATTGGGCCACGTCCACCTCCGGCTTGCGGTCCCGCAGGATGGCATCAACAAATTCGCTCATGAGGTAGCCGTGCGATCCGCCGTGTCCGCCGGCACCGCGGAGGCGACGTGTTTGCCTCGCTGCAACGCCGCGACGGCCAACCGCGCGTGACTCGGCGCGTCCGTGGCGATGAATACGGCCTCGATCTGGTCGTCTTTGAGCATCTCCTCGCACGATGGATAGGTCTTCTCGCACCGGCACGCCTTGGCGAGCCCGGCGCACCGGGCCGGGATCAGATCGGTGATCGCGACGACCTCGACGTTCGTGTGGTCCTGAAAGCCGAATGCCGCCCCGAACTGGCACATGCCATACCCGGCGATGCCAACGCGGATCTTCCGGTCGGAGAACGGCTGCCAGCCCTTCGAGGCGTTCGGATCAGCCTGAATCTTCTCGAAACCGGGGATGGCTTTACCGCTGGCATCCACCGGCGGCCGGGGCGGTTCCGCCGCGCCCGCGGCCGCCTCCCGGCTCAGGCCCCAGACGGCACTGGCCGCTCCCACCATACCGCCAAACTCCCGCCGCGTGATTCCCGCCGGATGCTTCTTGTTCATATCATCTTTTCCCCGTTCACCGGCTGCGTCCCTCCCAGAATTGGCGAGGTGTCAAAATTCAAAGGCGGCTGACCTGCTTCAGCTCGGCCCATACGAACCGCTTTTATGATTGCAGAATCGCGTGTTATTGGCAACCTCGTAAAACGAAACGGGGGGGTCATCAGCGCCGTTGAACCGTTCTGGTTTCTGCGGCACAATCAAGAATGTGAATCCCACAATGAACCATACTACGATCACCCATTGCGTCCATTGTGTTCGTGCCCAGGCCTCCACATAACTGCTGTATATATGCTGGGCGGTGATGCTGTCGCCCATCATCACGACCCTGTCGTTGTTTTTGAGAAAAAATCCGCAGCGATGCAAGGCCATGTGGCCACGGGCAGACCCAATGCAATAAAAAAACGGTATGGCGTGCGAGACCCTATTTCGGTTATAGTACGGGGATTAAATGAAGGTAAGGGGAGAAACATGTCTCATATACGGTTTGTTGCATTGCTGCTGAGTATCTGTGTCGCACAATCGACATGGGGGGCGACATGGGTTGAGCGTATGGTTGAACATCTGGCTGCGGCATCAAAGCCTGTGTCAGCAGATGAAAAGGTTTTTTCAAGTGACGTCATGGCTGGCGGCGATGAGGCCAAGCAGATTGAAGTCGATATTGCGGGATGGAAGAAATTGTGGCTGATTGTGGATAAACAGGCGGACTTTAGTAACGACTTAGCTCATTGGGGTGAGGCGGTCTTTATTGATGCGGCAGGCAAAGAGACCCGCGTCTCATCTCTGAAGCCTGTGTTTGTTAAGCAGGAGTGGGGAAGCTTGGGTATTGACAAGGCTGCTACAGGCGAAGCCCTGTTGTATTCCGGTAAAAAAACGGCTATGACGTTTGGCTTGGGCACGCATGCGCAGAGCGAGATATGCTTTGATGTGTCCAAGCAGAGCTTTGTGAAGTTCCGCTCATGGATTGGTGTTGACATCTCCCGCTCGGCTGGTCAAGGCAAAGTAAAATTCGTTGTGCAGCAGAATTTCAAGGCAGCGGAGCAGGATGAGATGGAAAATATTTGGAAGAAGCTGGAAACGGAGTTTGACAGCAGAGAGATCCGTACGGAGTTGGATCTTGACCGGGGCAATAAGATATGGTCGACGGGGGCGACACCTGTTTCTGTAGCTGAAAAATATGGTGCTGCGATACGCTTGCCCGCTTATAGGGAACGTGCCCAAGCGCTGGTGCCTGGCGTGAAGACATGGGAACAGGTGTGGCCGGTCCGCGCTCTCTATTGTGAAGCGACGTTGATGGAGCAGGCCGTTGCTGCTCTTGATGAATGGCGTTTCCGTCCCCTTGAGATGGCCATTGAAGATCTGATCGCAACGTATGGCTCCAAATATCGAAAGGGGCCTGATTATTTAAAGCATTTGCGTGCGTTGGATGCTGAGTTGAAGAGTGCGGCCACAGAGCGGAAATTAGTAGTTATTGTGGAGTTGAATAAGTTGAAACGCGCAGCATTGCTTGCGAATCCGCTGCTTGACTTTGACCGTATTTTAACGGTGCGTCGTCGTCCAAAGGCCGATGCGCGCACCGCGATGGACGGCGCGATCGGCATGGTGAACAACTGGCGTACCATGCAAAGTATCGGCATTGGCGCCGAGTTGGACGACAGCATTGTTGAGTTGAGCAATCTGCGTGGGGACGTGAAGGAAAGGGTTGTGTTCCAACCGGAAAAGAAGCAAGCCATCATTGATGCGGAAATGCATTTTAACGCAGATCGCATCGCATTTGCTATGTCTGGCGAAAAACAGAGAAACTTCCGGCTGTGGGAAGTCGGGATAGACGGAGCCAATCCGCATCAGATTTCACCGGATGACGGCGAGGATGTGGCGCACGCGGACCCGTGCTATTTGCCGGACGGAAAATTGATTTTTACGTCTACAGCCGTTTATCAGGGTTTGCCCTGTACCTTTGGCGGCGACTTTATGATGTGCTTGTATCGTTTGGATCCGGCGGACAAGTCGGTTCGTCAGTTGACCTTTGAGCAAGATTCTAACTGGTCGCCGACCTTGCTGCCGAATGGCCGCGTCATGTATCAGCGCTGGGAATATACGGATGCGGCACATGCGAACTCGCGTATGCTTTTCAGCATGAATCCGGATGGCACAGACCAACGTGAATTGCGCGGGAGCGGTTCTTGGTTCCCAGGGGCATTCTTCTTCGCGCGCCCGATTCCCGGGCAGTCGCGGCAGGTCATCGGTGTGGCGGGCGGCCATCACGACCGTTGCCGCTCGGGACGCCTCTTCATCTTCGATACCACGCAAGGGCGTCACGATGATTCGGGTGTTGTTGCCGAAATTCCCTATCATGGCAAGAAGACGATTCCGGTTGTACGTGACGGGCTGATTGGGGGGCGCTTCCCGCAGTTTCTCCATCCGTATCCGCTTTCCAAGAATTATCATCTGGTGACCATGAAGCCCGCGTCCGGCATTCCGTGGGGTATTTATTTGGTGGACACCTTCGATAACATGATTTTAATCAAGGATGCTGATGATTCCGCCTATATCGAGCCGGCTCCTGTTGTCAAGCAGGCACCGCCGCCGAGGATGCCTGACCGCGTCAACCTGGCATCTAAGAATGCGCGAGTCCATATTCAGGATATCTACTCGGGTCCTGGACTCGAAGGCGTACCCCGAGGTGTGGTCAAGGGCATCCGGGTGATCGAATACTATTTCAGCCGCCGCAACATGGGCGGACTGTATGGGACGATTGGAATGGACGGACCCTGGGATGTGAAGCGCATTCTCGGCATCGCGCCGGTGAAGGAAGATGGGTCTGCATACTTCAATGTTCCGGCGAACTGTACTGTCTCATTGCAACCCATCGATGAAAAGGGACAGGCCTTGCAGGTCATGCGTTCTTGGGTCATTGGCCAGCCGGGGGAGACCATCTCCTGCGCGGGGTGCCATGAAAACCAGGACATGGCGCCGCCACCCTCGCCGCTGCTCAATCGCAAGCCCGATGATCTGAAGGAATGGTATGGCGCTGCACGCGGATTCAGTTTTATCCGTGAAGTGCAGCCTGTTCTCAACCGCTATTGCGCCGGATGTCACAATGGAACAAAGGCAAAGCCGGATTTCACTCCGGACAAGCCCCTCAACGACTGGAAGACCGCGATGGCCGGCAATTGGGGACAAGGTGGCAAGTTTACACAGGCTTATTTCAATCTGTGGCGCTTCCTGCGGACGCCGGGTATCGAAAGCGACCGCCGGATGTTTTCGCCCATGGATTATCACTTCAGCCAAACCGAGCTGGCGCAGATGCTGATGAAGAAGCACAAAGGCGTTGAGCTGGACAAGGAGAGCTGGGAACGTCTTGCTGCCTGGCATGACTTTAATGCGCCTTTCTTTGGCGCATGGGGCGAGATCCCGGGCTTGAATCCGGTCGTTGAACAGACCTCAAAGCGTGCAAAGGAACTGAGGGCCAAGTATTCGCCTGTCAATAACGATATCGACATGGAGGTCTATCCGCAGGTCCAGTCCTACGACGCGCAGTTTGTTGAGCCCAAGAAACGTTCGGCGAAGGAGATGGAACAGACGCTTCCCGATTCCGAGCGCCTGACCGCGGCACAGGCTGTTGAACTTCAAAAGAAAACGGCGCCGGGCGGACAGATCACGAAGGTGATCGAGGTGGCGCTCTCTTCGCTGGGCAAGGAGGAAGCGCCCAAGGCGAAATACGTGCGCATCGAATGCGGGGAATCGCACATGGTGGCTATTGGGGAAATCGGTATTTATAGTGCGGGCAAGAATGTGGCCTCCATGGGGTCCGCTTGGATGAGTGATGACGGCGGGGATGGGCTGACCTTTCATGAACGCTTGGCTGTCGATGGCAAGCCGGATACGGTTGCTCAGACGCGCCAGGCGGACATGTATGAGTTCTGGGAGACGATTTTTGATCAGCCGTTGGCTGTTGAGCGCATTACACTTTCGGTTCCAGGGGCGGGACAGGCAGCTAATCTCAAGGGTGCGCGTTTGGTGGTGATGGACGACAGCCGTCGCGTGCTGTGGCGCAAGAGACTCGATTTTGCAGGCAAGACCTCCATGGAATTTGAGATTAACGGATCAACGTGCGACAAGGTGAGCTTCGCGTTCGCATGGGTTCCGCCCGGCAAGTTCCAGTTGGGCGGCGATTCCCATGATGCGCGTCCGATTCAGGTGCAGACGCTCGACAAGGGTTTTTGGATGCTCACAACGGAAATGTCGAACGAACAGATGCGCCGCTTCAACCCCCTCTTTGAAAGTCGCATGGAGGATCGTCATGGTTACCAGTTCGGCGTTAGCAGCTTCGAGCAGGATATGCCCGACCAGCCCGCGGTGCGTGTGACGTGGCGCGAAGCTATGGCCTTCTGCGCATGGCTGAGCAAGGAGAGCGGCATCAAGGTGACATTGCCGACCGAAGCGCAGTGGGAACGAGCGGCCCGCGCCGGCACGGACAGCCAGTTCTGGTGGGGCGGCTTGGATGATGATTTCTCCACCTTTGCCAATATGGGCGACACCATGCTTTCCTACTTCTCCTGCAATCCGTATAGCCAGAGCTACAAGCAAGGCTGGTACAAGAATCCAGAAAATCCGTATGACAACTGGATTCCGCAGGATGCACGCTTCAATGACGGCGGGTTTATTACAGAGCCGGTGGGTCAATGGAAACCCAATCCGTGGGGTCTTTACGACATGAACGGCAATGCCCGCGAATGGACGCGTTCCAAATATATGGAATATCCGTATGCGGACACGGGCGATCGGAATGCGACGGCGACAAGCACGGCTGATCAGCGCGTGACGCGCGGGGGGTCGTGGCGTGAGCGTCCGCGTTTCTGTACCGCATGGCATCGGCAGCCCTATCCAACCTGGCAGAAGGTTTATAACGTCGGATTCCGCCCCGTTGTTGAGTAGCAGGAAAAACATTTCTCACTTTTTGTCTGTTTCTTAGGGAATTCAGCGGCCGTGTTCTCAATTGTGCGGCCATTTCGGCAATGAGATCGGAAGAGCACACGTCTGAACTCCAGTCACCGGCTATGATCTCGTATGCCGTCTTCTGCTTGA
>CAZXVN010000377.1:0-14657 GCA_964643945.1 uncultured Lentisphaeraceae bacterium
GCTCTATACGGTAGCCGTGCCGCTACCGCCGCGCGGCACGCTCATCACGATTTTGTGAGCGGGACGGGGGGAAGGCGGGGGACAGAAGGTGGGGCGGACGAAGAAACGCTCAACGTGCAGGTGTAGTCACTTCAGAGGTGAACGCCGGACGTTGAGCGTTTTGAATCTCGCATGTCGGCTTCGCTGTTAAAGCGTGCGTCGGCTAATCCGTGATGTTCCCATCGCGGGAAGCGTGCGCCGAGCAGCGGTTTCCAATATGGTAGGGAAACGCCTGCGTGAGTGAGTCAACAGAAACAAGCTCCCCGCGCGGCTGCGCCGCAAACAAACGACGGGGTAACTTGCTTGAGCGATTAAGATTAGGATAAAGATTACGATTAGGAATGGAAGAGAAGCCTCCTAATCGTAATCGTGTTCTTAATCGTAATCCGTTTGAAGTTACCGACAAGGAAGGGTGACCGTATGAGCAAGAGTAACCTGTTGCAAGCTATGACAGTCGCCGTGGCCCTTTCCGGGCTGTCGCTGGCGGTCTGTACGGCAGCGCAAGCCGAGGTCATTAAGCCTGTCGGAGCAACCGGAAACAATGCTGCTTATGGCGGGCGTTACGACGTTAATACAATCAACGGCAGCGGGCTGAGCAGCACCGACATGCCCGCCGACCCCGTGGCCGGCCCGTGGCCAAGTCATAACACAGACGTTGACTCCATGTGGCTGGCATATCCCAAAGAGTCCACACCCAACCTCACGATCATCTTCGACTTGGGCGACGTATACGCGTTGTCCGGTGCGCACGTCTGGAAGTACAATGAGGGGGGAGGGTTGTCAAACAGAGGGATCAAGGACGTTGACGTCTATGTCTCGAACGATACCAACACTTGGGGCAGCTCGGTTGACACCTGGCTGTTTTCGCAAGCGACCGGGAGTGACGATGATACGGGCACGAACCAGAATTTCAGCAGTGCCACGGCCTTCGTGCGCTACGTGAAGTTCGTTCCGACCAGCGATTGGGGCGGGGACAGCCGAGGCCTCTCCGAGGTTCGGTTCATCGGCACCGTCAAACTGAGCGTCGCGGTCAGCCCGGCGAATGGACAGGCGGTTTCGTCCGCCACGGCCGTCACGGCCACCGCCACGGTGGTGGGAGACACGCCGCCGGTCTCGGTTACTTACTATTGGAAGGCCCAAGGGGAGAGTGCCTTCACGACGCTCGGTCCGCGGACTGAAGCGCCGTATGGGGTGAGCCTTGGCACGCTTGCCGCCGGAACCTATCAGCTTTACGCCACGGTGGCCGACAGCGCCGATCCGCAAGGCTCCGCCACATCGGCGACGAACACCTTCACGGTCGGCGATTTGCCGCCCGAGGTGGCCATCACCAGTCCAACCAGCGGCACCCGTTTCCTGCCCGGTGTCCCGATCACCATCGATGCCACCGCGACCGACGATTATGCCATCGCGCAAGTTGATTTCTATGCCGACGGAAACCTGTTGGGGAGTGTCTCCAACGAACCGTTCAGTTACACCTGGAACGGCGCACCCGCTGGCAATTACAGCCTGACCGCGGTGGCCACCGACAGCGCCAGCCAAACGACCATCTCGGTGGCCGTGGCGGTTCGAGTGGCCGTGCCCCCGCTGGTGATCAACCTCGCGCCCGGCGGCACCGCGGTGCGCGATGGCGGCGAAGGGATACCCTGGCTCAACAATCTCGACAACTCGGACAACGACCTGGTGTACTGGGTGGGCATCACATGGGGCACGCAACAGACGTTCCACACGCTGTACGTGCAGTGCGGTAGCGAAGAGGGCCACTATCCCGTGGATGTCGATTTGCAGGTGGCTAAGCCGGGTGTGACCAACCCCAATATCGACATCGATGACGATTGGACCACGCCTGCGGGGTGGAGCTTGCGCGGAAACGCAAACGACTTTCTTGCCGTGTCGACGGACAGCCCTGTCGCAACCTGCGGAGTGCGGGTGAAGCCTGTAGAAGGCACATGGCGTCCTGTGGAACTCCTCGCGCTGAGCGGCGTGACCAGCAACGTGATGGCCGGCGCCACGGTAGGCGGCTTGGATGACTGGCAGACATGGGGTGGGGGGCCTTTCTCCAGAATGTGGAACGGCGACTTCTGGTACGAAGACCAGATCGGCATCGAGAACCCCGCGCCGCCGCCGGTCACCTTCGACTGGGACACTCCGCAGACGATCGCCGGGGTGATGGTCTCGGGCGGGGCGGGCAGCTATCCGACCGCCTATGATGTCGAGTACAAAGACGCCGAAGACAATTGGCAGCTTGCGGTGAGTGTCACGGACATCGACCATCAACTCTCCTGCCACGGCTTCCTGCCGGCCACCAGCCAGCATTTCCGCCTCAAGCTGAAAGGCACTTCGGACAATCAATACCAGCGCATCTCCGAAATCATGCTCTTTAAGGTAGCCGTGCCGCCGCCGGCGCCCGGCACGGTTATCACGATTCGGTAAATAATGAAAGAAAAGAGGGAAAGATGAATAAACGGAACGGGGACAATAGTCGCAGTGTCTTGGGCATGATCGTCAGCCTGCTGTTGCTGGGGGAGATGCAGGCAGGTGCCGCGGAGAAGGAGGGGCCGAAGCTGGTGCCCATCACGCCGGTGCCGCCGGGCCTGCAGGTGTCGCGGCTGTTCAACGACCACATGGTGTTGCAGCGCGAAAAGCCGGTGAAGGTCTGGGGCTGGGCCGACGCGGGTTCTGCGGTTAAGGTGTCTTTCGGCGGCCAGACAAAGGAAGCAAAGGCTGACAAGGCCGGACGCTGGGTCGCCTCGCTGAAAGCCATGGAGGCCTGCTCCGAGGGTCGAGAACTGGTCGTCGCCTGCGGAACGAACAAGGTGGCCCTTAAGGACGTGCTGGTCGGCGAAGTGTGGCTGCTGGGCGGGCAGAGCAACATGTCCTTTCCTCTCTGGGTGCGCAATGACGGCTTTACGGCGAAGGACGCGGAAGCGCATCCGGAATATAGCGCCATCCGCTGTGTCAGCACGCTGCATCTCGAGTTTGCCGATCCGCCTTACAACAAGCTGGACTGGGTCCAGCATGAACCGCAGAAGGAGCTGCCTTTCAAGCGGGACTGGGTAGTGTTCGGGCCACAATGCATTCAGCTTCATGCGCCGTCCTTCAGCGCGTTCGGCTTCTTCTTCGCGAAGAACCTCTACGACCAGATCAAGGTGCCGGTGGGCTTGATCGACACCTCGGTGGGCGGCACGCTGGCGCACTACTGGGCGCCGGGCGAAGAGCAGAAGAATATTCCAGGTCTTGAAGAAAGTTACAAGTCGGAGTTCTGGTTCCCGGGCTGTCTCTACAACAGCACCATCTGGCCGATCCGGGACATGGCGATACGCGGCGCCTGGTTTTATCTCGGCGAGAACAACTCCATGACCAAGCCCCTCTCGATCTTCGAGCCGACCTACCGGGCGGTGATCGCTTCGTGGCGCAAGACGTTCGGCATCGCTGACATGCCGTTTGGCATTGTGCAGACCGCAAGTTGCGGCAGCGGCAAGAACGTTTACGGGCCGGGGCCGAACAACATTGTGCAGGAGGCGCAGTTGCGGATCCAGCGCACGACGCCCAACACGGGGATCGTGATCACGACTGATGAAGTGCATGGAGATCTGCACATCATAAAGAAACAATCACACGGCGAGCGTGCGGTCCGCTGGGCCATGGCGGAGGTCTACGCGAAGACTTTGCCGCGCGGGGAGAAACCCAAGACCTGGGGCAGCCCGGCGTTCAAGACGGCGGAGGTCAAGGGCGACCGGCTCATCGTGAAGCTCGAGACCATGGGCGGCGAGGGACTCAAGCTGACCGGCACGCCGGCGGGATTCGTGGTGGCAGGAGAAGACAAGAAGTTTTACGAGGCGCAGGCCGAGCTGGTGGACAAGGCCGCCGTGGCCGTGTGGAGCGATAAGGTGGCCAAACCCGTGGCCGCGCGCTTCGGTTGGTCCGGCACGCCCTACATCAATCTGTGGACCGAAAGCGGATTGCCCGTGAGCCCGTTCCGCACGGACGATTGGGAGTGAGGGACGAAGATTGAGGTTAGAGGAATAAAAACAAGAAAAGAGGGAAAGATGAAAAAACGGAACGGGGACAATAGTCGCAGTGTCTTGGGCATGATCGTCAGCCTGCTGATGCTGGGGGGGATGCAGACAGGCGCCGCGGAGAAGGAGGGACCGAAGCTGGCGCCGATCACGCCGGTGCCGCCGGGCCTGCAGGTGTCGCGGCTGTTCAACGACCATATGGTGCTTCAGCGCGAGAGGCCGGTCAAGGTGTGGGGTTTCGCGGATGCCGGGTCAGAGGTTGCTGTGGCATTTGCCGGTCAGACAAGAACCGCGAAGGCAGACAAGGATGGACGCTGGGTTACCAAACTCAAGTCCATGGACGCCTGCGCTGAGGGCAGGGAACTGGTTGTCACCTGTGGAACGAACAAGGTGACCCTCAAGGATGTGCTTGTCGGGGAAGTGTGGCTGCTCGGTGGCCAGAGCAACATGTCTTTTCCTCTATGGGTGCGCAATGACGGCTTTACGAGGGAAAATGCTGCTGCGCATCCGGAATATAGCGCCATCCGCTGTGTCAGCACGCTGCATCTCGAGTTTGCCGATCCGCCTTACAACAAGCTGGACTGGGTTCAGCATGAACCGCAGAAGGAACTGCCCTTCAAGCGGGACTGGGTGGTGTTCGGGCCACAGTGCATTCAGACCCATGCGCCGTCTTTCAGCGCGTTTGGCTTCTTCTTTGCGAAGAACCTTTATGAGCAGCTCAAGGTGCCGGTCGGCCTGATCGACACCTCGGTGGGCGGAACCCTGGCGCACTACTGGGCGCCGGGCGCAGAGCAGAAGAATATTCCAGGCCTTGAAGAAAGCTATAAGTCGGAGTTCTGGTTCCCGGGCTGTCTCTACAACAGCACCATCTGGCCGATCCGGGATATGAGCATCCGCGGCGCGTGGTTTTATCTGGGTGAGAATAATGCCATGACCAAGCCCATGTCGATCTTCGAGCCGACCTACCGCACGGTGATTGATTCGTGGCGGAAGACATTTGACCAGAAGAAAATGCCTTTTGGCATTGTGCAGACCGCCGGTTGCGCAAGCGGCAAGATCGTGTACGGGCCGGGGCCGCACAGCATTGTGCAGGAGGCTCAGTTGCGTATTCAGCGCACGACGCCAAATACCGGCATCGTAATTACGACTGATGAAGGGGGTAGCGATCTGCATATCGGCCGCAAGCAGCCGCATGGGGAACGTGCTGTTCGCTGGGCCATGGCGGAAGTGTACAGGAACAGCCTGCCGCGCGGACAGAACCCGAAAACCTGGGGCACTCCGGTGTTCAAGTCGGCAGAGACAAAGGAAAGCAAGCTGATTGTTAAAATGGAAACCATGGACGGTGAAGCTCTCGTGCTGAAAGGCGAGCCAGCCGGTTTCGTGGTCGCAGGTGCCGACAAAAAGTTCTACGAAGCGAAGGCGGAAGTTGTGGACAAAACGACCGTTGCGCTCTCGAGCGACAAGGTGGCTAAACCGGTAGCGGCGCGCTTTGGCTGGTCCGGCTGGCCATATATCAACCTCTGGACTGAAAGCGGACTGCCCGTGAGCCCGTTCCGCACGGACGATTGGGAATAAAGGTGTTGGGCGGTGAATGGAAGTGGCACGTTGATATTCGGGTAGCCGCCAGAAACGCGATAAGATGATAAAATGGAACAAGGGAAGCGTTTTTAGGGGGCTTGCCGTCGGGCTTTTGTTTGCGGGGTCACATGCGGGTGCGGCGGAAGTATCTCCGCCGCGCGAGCCGATGAGTGTGTGGTTTGACAGGCCCGGGCGCGGCTTTATCGAGTCCTGTGTCCTCGGCAATGGGCGACTCGGTGCGATGGATATAGGCGGGGTGGACAGGGAGCGGGTGATGCTCAATGAATCATCCGTCTGGTCCGGCGGCCCGTATGACGGAAACAACTATGAGTCTCACAAATACCTGCCGGAAGTCCGGGCGAAGCTTTTTGCGGGGGATATTCCAGGGGCAGAGGCATTGCTGAACAAGCGCTTCGGTTATGCCGAAGGGGTCAGCGGATTTCGGGATCCGAGCCAGTTCGGCTGTTATCAGGCTCTGGGTGATCTGCTGATTACTTTCAATCCGGATAAGCTGCCGAAGATCACCTCACCCAGCACTCACGGAGAGGGTGTGGGAATGCAGCCTTACTGCGGGTTCAACGAAGGAATCGGCTGCTCCACCGACGGAAATATCGAAAGCAAATGGCGGGTTCAGTACGGTAAGCAGCCTGTTGTCTGGCAGGCGGAACTGTCGGAACCCAGAACCGTCAGCAGGTATGCGTTAACCGTCGAAAAGACTTTTCCGGATGGCGATCCGCAGAGCTGGATTCTTGAAGGCTCGTCTGATGGTAAGGCCTGGAGCGAACTGGATCGGCATGAAAGGAACAAACCATTTGAGCAGCGCGGTTTG
Organism: uncultured Lentisphaeraceae bacterium; assembly: GCA_964643945.1. GTDB lineage: Bacteria > Verrucomicrobiota > Kiritimatiellia > RFP12 > UBA1067 > JAHFSX01. Next base: position 6,463 of record CAZXVN010000377.1, read on the forward strand.
CCGGTGACGTTCAAGATAGCAAAACCGGCGGCTTACAGGTTTTACCGCCTGACCTTTCAGCCCACGGCCAAGGACGAATTCCATCTTTCTGAAATCAGTATGGATTGCGAGGAACTGTCGGTTTCGCATTCAGCCTATCGGCGTGATCTGAACCTGATGCGCGGCATTGCGCATACGGAATACAGTCAGAAAGGGGTCAAGTATACTCGCGAACTTGTTGTCTCCAAGCCGGACGAGGTGATCGCGATGCACCTGAAAGCGGACAAGCGCGGCGCGCTTTCGCTTACGGCCGCGCTCTCGCGACAGGACGGCGGCAAGGTCAAGGCGGACAATGCTTTTCATGTCATGCAGGGCCAGCTTGCTTTTAACAAACCGGGCGGCGGCGGCCAGGGTGTGCGTTATCTCGCCATGCTGGGGGCAAAAGTCAAGGGTGGCACGGTTGCCGTCACGGATGCCGGGCTGAAGGTTGAAGGCGCCAGCGAGGTCACGCTTATCGTGTCCGCAGGCACGGACATGTTCTCGAAAGAGTATGCGGAGGGGGTTCGCGGCAGGCTTGAGAAGGCGCTGGGCAGACCGTTCGCGGCGATTGCAGATGACGCGTCAGCCGACCACTACCGTTACATGAGCCGTTGCGAGCTGACCCTGCCTGAAGGACCCAACTCCAGGTTGCCTACGCCTCAGCGCGTGCGCCTGAATGAAAAGACGCCCGACCCGTCGCTGGCGGCGCTCTTCTTCCAGTTCGGGCGGCACCTCATGGTTTCCGGTTCGCGGCCGGATTCGCAGCTTCCGACCAACCTGCAGGGCATTTGGGCAGAGGAGTACCGTACGCCTTGGAACGGTGATTTCCACAGCAACATCAATCTCCAGATGAATTACTGGCCGGCCGAGGTGGCCAATCTTTCCGACTGTCATCTGCCGCTGCTGCGTTTCATCAAAGGCGTGGCAAAGGAAGGCGGGAAGACTGCAAAGGCTTACTACAACGCGCCGGGCTGGATGGCGAACCACACGCAGAATCCCTGGTTCGACACCTCGCCGAGCAATCTGGGCGCCTGCACCGGGCCGACCTGCGGCGCGTGGCTGACCCAGCACATCTGGTGGCATTACCAGTTCACCTGCGACAAGGAGTTTCTGCGCGACTACTACCCGATCCTGCGCGGGGCCTGCGAGTTTCTCCAGGCCGCCCTTGTTGCGGATACTAAGACCGGGAGACTTGTGACAGCTCCATCCAACTCTCCGGAAAACCAGTATGCCTATACCGGCAAGGACGGGAAGAAACAGCGGACTGCCCTGTGTATCGGCTCCACGTACGACATCCAGATTATCCGTGATGTCCTGAAGAACACGGCCGAGTCGGCGCGCATACTCGGCATCGATGAAGAATTTGCAAAAGGTTTGGAGGCGACCCGTGCAAGACTGTTGCCGACCCGGCTGAACAAGGATAGCCGTGTCATGGAATGGATGGAGGATTTTGAGGAGACCGATCCGCATCACATCCATTGCGCGCATCTGTGGGGGCTTTTTCCCGGCGACGAGATCAGCAGCGGCACGCCTGAATTGCTGGAAGGTGCCCGTCGCGCTCTCGAACGGCGGGGTCTTACATGGCTTAACGGCTGGAACTTGGCCTGGCGGGTTAACTTCTGGGCGCGGTTGGGTGACGGCGACCGTGCTGATCCGATACTCGCAAGGATGATCGGCACCGGCGCGCCCAATCTGCTGAGCCTGCTTTACCCCAGTCGGCTGTTCCAGGTCGAAGCCAACTATGGCGGCACGGCGGGGATAGCGGAGATGCTGCTGCAGAGCCATGAGAGGATAGAAGACAGAGGTCAGGGGACAGAGGTCAGAAGTCAGGAGTCAGAATATCTTTTGGCGCTTCTTCCGGCGTTGCCCAAGGCGTGGGCGAGAGGGAGAGTGAAGGGACTGCGGGCGCGGGGCGGGCTGGAAGTCGACATTGAGTGGAAGGACGGCAAGGTGACTGACTACCGCGTCTCTTCCAAAGAACAGCATGATGTTATAGTGAGGGTGAATGGTGAGATCAAGACAGTGAACACACGGAGACAATAATGAAACGTTTGATAATGGGGCTGGCTTTTTGCGGGTTGTTAGTTGGCGGAGTGAATACACTGGCAGCGGAAACCGTTGATATGGATAAGCGGGCTGCGGAGCTGAAGAATCTGGAATGGGGGATGTTCCTCTGCTGGAGTTTCAGCACGTTCTCCGGAAAGGAATGGACTCCCGGCGTGAAGGATATTTTATTCTTCAAGGCCACGGAGGTTGACACCGACCAATGGGCTAAGACGGCAAAAGAAGCCGGGATGGGATATATCCTGTTTTTAACCAAGCACCATGACGGCTTTTGTCTGTGGGATACGCACACCACGGACCGTAAGGTCACAAAAGCGCCTCTTGGGAAGGATGTCCTAAAGCTCTTGCGGGAATCATGCGACAAGTACGGCATCAAGCTCGCGCTTTACTTTTCGGCGGGTGAATTCAACGACAACAAGGATTATCATCCAGGCGGCTATACGCCTGAGATGAAAAAGGCGCAGCTCAAGGAGCTGCTTACCCTGTATGGGCCGATCGAGTATATCTGGTTCGACCACGCCCAGGGAGACGGCAACTTGGACAACAATCAGACAACCGCCTGGTGCAGGCAGTTCCAGCCTGGCTGTTTGGTTGCTTACAACCATGGTGCTCCGGGCAATGTGCGGATTGGGGAATGGATCAGGGGGCCTTCGCCGCTTGATGGCAAGGGTTACCTGTTGGCAGAGTTTACATACCCGATCCTGCCGCCACATGAAGAAGGTGCGGAATGGTTTTATTCGCTGCCCAAGCATGACAAGCTCTGTCTGCCTGCTGAAAAAATCTACAGGGATTATCTCGGCGCGGTTAGATATGAAAACATCTTTGAGGTTGATGTCGGGCCTGATTATAAAGGAAAGCTTCGCGAGATCGATGTGCAAACCCTCCGGCAGGTCGGCGAAATGATCCGCAAGCGGAAGAGTTCTAATGTGCCTATGTATATGTCGTTATCAGAACGCAAGCCCGTTACAGCTTCCAGCACGTATGGAGGTCACTGGGATTGTTCCAAAGCAGTCGATGGCGATGACTGGTCGCGCTGGAGCGCCGCGTCCGATGCCCGCAGCGGGTGGCTGGAGATTGACCTTGGAAAAGACACTGAGATCGGCTGCGCTGTAGTGAAGGAAACCAGTTACCCCCGCGTTGAATCGTTCACCATTGAATATAAAGAAGGTGAGCAGTGGAAGCAGCTTGTAAAAGGCGAGAAAATCGCAGGAGAGAAAATGTTCAAGTTCAAGCCTGTTAAGGCACGCTATTTCAGGCTGAATATTGATAAGGCTTGCGAGGCGGCGCCGACGATAGAGGAGTTCCAGCTTTTCCGGTAACGGGACTGCGCGCTCGGGGCGGGTTAGACGTCGACGTAGAGTGGAAAGGCGGCAAGGTGACGGACTGCCGCGTCTACGCCGAAGAACAGCATGAGGTTAACGTGAGGGTGAATGGTGAGACCAGGGCAGTGAAGACAAGGAAATTATAATGATACGCAAAACATCGCTAACCCATTATTGTCGTGCAGTTTTATTTATGGTGCTTCCGCTTCACGTCGCGCTGGCGGAAAAGCAGTCCCCGCCTTCTCTGACAACGTTCGGGCCGTATTTCAAGATTGACGGCAGTGTGGAACAGGTCTGGAAGCGTGCCTTCATTGGCCCGACCGGCGCGATAGGTTCATTTTTCGGGCGCGAGATTCTGGTGCGGGAGGTGGCGGCAGGGAGTCCGGCAGACGGTCTTCTTAAGGAGCTGGACGTGATCGTGGCCGCGGACGGGCATGAGCTTGGAGATGATCCGCGCATCGGGGTCGGCTATGCCGTAGGCGATGTGCAGGCGGGGGACGGCAAACTGAAACTGATGGTCTACCGCAACGGCAAGTTCCTTGACGTCACGGTTCAATTGCCGGTGCTGGGGCCAACGCCTAAGAACTGGCCGCTTGAGGGTGGCGAGAAAAGCAAGATCCTTCATAAGCAGTTCTGTGATTATCTTGTGAAGTCCCAATCAACGGACGGCGAGTTTTCGGAACGGCCTCCTACGACAGGGGATGGGTTGATTCTTCTGGCTCATCCGGATCCCCAATACCTGGAGGCGGCGCGGCGGACCGCTTACTGTTATGTGCGGCATCCCTGTGGCATGGGCGGTATGGGCGCATGGAGCTGCGGCTACACGGCCATCTACCTTGCTGAATACTACATGGTGACCGGCGACCGCACGGTTCTCCCTGAGCTGGAGCGGGTCTGCCGTGAGATTGCCAAAGACCAGGCGCCCTGCGGCTCCTGGTCGCATGGCGGAGGAGTCAACCGCGGCTATGCTGTGGGCGGAATTGTCAGTGCCTGCGGCGTTCCGTGCTGGCTGGGCATGATCATGGCGCGGAATGTCGGCGTGCCGGTTGACGAGCAAGCCCTGAGGATGGCGTACAGGTTTTTCGGGCAGTTCGCGGACCGGTCGACGATCCCGTACGGCGATCACGAGCCGTACTCGGGAGCCAGGGGCAACGGCAAGGACGGCGCTGTGACCGTCGCCTTCGATCTGCTGGGCGACAAGGTGAAGACACGCCAGTTCGGTCGCTGGGTTACGGACTGGTATTCCGACTGGGAGGGCGGGCACACCGGCGACTTCTTCTCGTATTACTGGAATGTGCTTGGCGGATTGAGAACGCCCGAAATGAAAGACTACGTGTCGATGATGCAGCGGCACTCCTGGTTTTTCGATATGGCTCGATCATGGGAAGGGGCGGGGCTTCTTAACGACAGTGTGGACTACAACGGACGCGGCCCGCAGTTCTGCACGCCGGCCGTCGGCATGCCGTTCGCCATTGCCACAGGGCGTACGCGCCTGGCCCTTATGGGGGCGCCGCGCAGCCCCTTCTGTCCCGGAAAATACTCTGCTGTTATCGAACAGGCGCGCCAGCTTCACTTTGACCGCAAATGGGACGAGGTGGAGAAGGTGCTCGCCAAACGTAAATTCTTCGGCGAAAACGCCGGGCAGGCCGCTTGGATTCTGAATGCCGCCAAGGCGGCAAAGGCATCGGTTGACCTGACGCTGGCCGACGTGCAGAGGAACCTTGAATCGAAATGGGATCCGCTCCTGAGTCAAAGGCAACTGGAGGACTTGCATGTTCTGTTGGGCAAGGATGACCCGCGGGTTCTTCCGCTCCTGGCCAGGGCGAAGGAAAAGGAGGCGTTCAAGGGCTACCATGAAGCCGCCGGCCTCTTCGCAAATAACAAGTGGCTGACGCCTCTCGACGAGGAGGCGCGCAAGGCGATGGAGAAACTTTCAAAGGACCGCGCAGCAGGACGGTACCAGGAGCTTGCCAGAGAACAGCTCGCCGACAGGGTCGGCTCGTTCAAGTTCCTGTACGAGATCGGCGGCTATTTCTATCAGAACGGCAACACCAACCAGTGGGACGGGGGGCGCTCACGCGAGTACCGGCTGTACAAGCGGGTGGCCGAGGCATACGGCGGCTCTTGGCCGCAATGGGTCGCCAAAGACACGCTGCGCAAGTGCGGCTTCATGTGCTACGACAGCGACACGCTCAAGGACTGGACCGAGCTTGTTCCGATCAGTGACAAACGTGGCAAGCCGAAGTCTGCGCGTGTTCATTTCATGCCGGCGGACGGATTCGATCGCGGCCCCGAAGGCTGGACAGAACCAGGGTTTGATGATTCAGGCTGGACGGAAGGCAAATTGCCGATCGGGTTCAACTGCGGCGATATCCTGACTCCTATGCCGGGCGACAAACGCGCGTTCTGTGCCCGGATCCGGTTTAACATCGAGGGTACGGATTTCGATCAGTTGCGCGTGCTGCACCGCATCCGTCATTTCGGGAATATCTACCTGAACGGGCAGCTGCTCTTCCGGACGCTCCGGTACGTGAATGACGGCGGATACATCTACGACACGATGAACTGCAAGGAGAGTGCGGTCGAACTTTTGAAAAAGGGTGAGAATATCCTTGCCATTGAAGGCGTTTGGAACCTGTGGTGGGGAACCTTCGATGCAGGCCTGTACGGGCTTAAGACACCCGGAGAAAAAACCGGCCGGAAGGAAGCTCCGGCGATGGCCGCTGCCGCCGCACTGCCGCCGATTACGAAATCAGAACGCTACAGCAGGCAGACCGGTGTGGATGCCCAGACCGAGGGCATGAAAAAGCTCAAGCCCCTTTCTGATGAAAAGCTGGTGAAACAGTTTTCGAGCGAATGGCTGGCAACCCGCGATTTCGCCGCCAGGGAGTTTGGCGCCCGGGGCTCCAATTGTGTTCCGGTGCTGGTTGAAGCGCTGAAGAGCAAAGACTGGCACGTCCGCGTCGGGGCCTGCCAGTCCATCAGTTATATGGGCGACGCGGCGCGGTCGAATGCGGTCAGCGCTGCCGATGCTCTGGTCGCTGCGCTTGGCGACAAGGACTTCTTTGTCCAATACATGGCCGGTGTGGCGCTGGCGAGAATCGGCGTGATCCCTGACAGGGTTCTTCCCCTGTTGAGCGAAATCATCAAAAGTGCAGGTCCGTGGTGGCCCCGCTGCGCGGCAGCCGACATGTTCAGTCGCGTGGATTCCGGCAAGATAACCCCTGCAACGGCAGAGCTTGTGCTCAAGGCTTATGCACAGGAAGCGAATTTTTGCACGGAGGAACGTTTTGCGAATATTCTTAAGCGGTGGTTTGGAAGGCTTCCGGAAGAGATGACAATCGCTCAGATTACAGCCGAGTTGGCCGGCCATGACGGAGACTGGGAGGCTCAGTCCAGAATGTATGGCTTGCTCATGGCGATGGGCGTGAAAGCCGCTTCCGCAGTTCCGGTTGTCGAAAAGGCGCTCAACGAGCAGGCTGCCGACCAAGCGCGCGCCAAGTTTCTGAAGGAAGTCTTGGCCAAGATCAGAAGCGATCAAAAAAGGAAAGGAGGACAAGATGAAAACAAGGAGGTTATTATGGGCAAAAGAGTGATTGTGGGGTTGGTTTTTTGCGGGTTGCTGGTGAGCGGAATGGGGGCGTTAGCAACGGAATTCCATGTGTCGCCGGCAGGCAGCGATAAGAATTCCGGAAAGGCCAAGAAGCCATTTGCTACGCTTGCACAGGCGCAGGCCGCAGTGCGCGAAGCGAAGGGCGGGACAGTGGTTGTGCATGCCGGAACCTACTATCTGCCGGCCACGCTGGTGTTCACGTCGGAGGATTCCGGCACGGAATATCGGGCGGCGGGCGACGGGCCGGTTGTCATCAGCGGCGGTATGAAACTCGGACTGTCATGGGTGGCCCATAAAGATGGAATCATGCAGGCGAAAACCCCTGCTGGAATTGTCATAGATCAGCTTTTCGTCAACGGCAAGCGCCAGCTCATGGCGCGCTATCCGAACTATGACTCAAAGGCGCGGCCTTACGGCGGCGTGGCGAAGGATGCGATCAGCCCGGAGCGCGCCGCGCGGTGGAGCGATCCGGCCGGCGGATTTGTGCATGCCCTGCATGGCGCAGCCTGGGGCGGCGTGCATTACCGCATTACCGGAAAGGACGCGACGAACGCGGTCTCTTTGGAAGGCGGCTGGCAGAACAACCGCGGCAGCGGCATGCACGAGCAGTGCCGCTATGTCGAGAATGTCTTCGAGGAGCTTGATGCGCCGGGCGAATGGTATCACAACGCCACAACCTCCACGCTATACTACTTCCCGCCGGAAGATGTGGAATTGAGCAAGGCAACCGTGGAATGTGCGAGACTGAAGCACTTAATCGAATTCAGCGGATCGCAGCAGCAACCGGTCAGGAAAGTCGTTTTGCGTGGGTTCACTTTCAGCCATGCCGAACGCACTTTCATGGACACGAAGGAGCCTCTGCTGCGCAGCGACTGGATGATCTACCGAGGCGGTGCGGTCTTTTTCAGGGGCGCGGAAGACTGTTCGCTTGTCGATTGCGAGTTTGACCAGTTGGGCGGCAATGCCGTTTTCGTGAGCGGCTACAACCGGCGGATCGCTGTCAAAGGGTGCGATATCCGCGGCACCGGCGCCAGCGCGGTGGCGTTTGTAGGCGAACCGAAAGCCGTCCGCAATCCGCTGTTCGCTTACGGACAGAACGAGGTATACGAGAAGCTCGATAAGACGCCCGGACCGAAGACCGACGATTACCCGGCTGATTGTGTGGTGGAGGACTGCCT
>CAZXVN010000378.1:0-4141 GCA_964643945.1 uncultured Lentisphaeraceae bacterium
CATAGCCGGTGACTGGAGTTCAGACGTGTGCTCTTCCGATCTGGCCGAGAAATTGCGTGATCAGATCAACGTGCTTATCGAACAGAAGCGCACCGAACCATTGCGGAAGAAAATGGAGCAGGTTTCACATCTCCATTATTCGATTCTCTTTGAGCAACCCGGTTGGTGGGTCGGATATTTCAAGTATCTTATCGGCGTAAAGGATAAGATGAAAGATCAAGAGAGCGCCGCTCAACTTTTCAATCAAGGAAGACTTTGTATCGATAAAGGGAACGTACAAGGTTTGCGCAGCGTTGTTCTTCAAATTCTCGATCTTTTGCCTGAAACAGTTCGTGAAGAAATCCAGAAAGGCTATGGTTCTGATTTGAGCAAGTAGACGTAACTCTGAGCGGGCAAGTGAATTTTAGGTTGCTCGGACTCGTTACATCGGCGAGGTTCGCCAATAATTGAAGGTTTGTTGCCTGCGCACAAAATTCTTTAACCCGCTTTGAATGGATCTTAAACAAATAATAGCACTTGATGATTTGCAAGTGCCCGAGGTGGTCAAACCTAAGCCCACCAAGGTAGACTTGTGCCCGCGTAAGAATGACAGATCCCTTGATACTGTAATAGCTCAGCCGCTGCCTGGCATCAGTGACAAAGGCGAGGAGGCGCAACGCGTTGGCACCTCGACGGACAATCGAGAAAAATCAAATCCCCAGTCACCGAGACCGGTTCTCACAGCACACGACACGGCAACCAATAGAACCTCGGGTTCAACTGCTTTAGCTCCAGCAACCAAAAAAACCAAGACTTCGACGGCAGCAGTCCCAGCAAAACCCACAGCATCAACTGCACAATCACCACCTCCAACGCTTAGTGATGAAACGACTAAATCTCCTTCATCAAATGTGGGCTGGATTGTTGGTTTTGTTATTACCGGTATTTTGGTGATGATAGGGTTCGTGGTATTTAATGGTTCAATTCCAGAAAATAAGGATCCTCTTGTGTCCTCCGTGGTGCCGGTTGAGCCGGTGCAAGTGTCGGAACAGCCTGTCGTTCGTTTGACGCCGGGAGACACACCAATGGTGCCACAGAAGCCGAGCGTAATTTTGGAAGACCCCGTTTCTACGCAGCCGCCTGCACCGCCCGTTCTTCCTAAACCACCTGGCGCTTTTCAGCTTTCAGCTTATGCCGTTGATACAGAAGGTCAGCGCCATTCGATCACTGGCTTGGTTTCTTTCGAACTCGGTAACAATAGTACGAGTTTCAATCTCTCCACAAACTATGCGATTCCTTGTTTATGGCTCAATATTCCTTCAGGCAACCACCGATTATCAATTACGGCTATCGGTTACCAACCTTTCTCAACTAATAACATCACGTTCGTAGCTAATACGACCAACGAATGTGCAATTGCCCTGCAACCTCTGCCAGCCAAAGTTCGGTTCACTTTTCCTACCAACGCCGTCACATTCGAGGTCTTTAATGATGTTCACTTATTAGGGACTTCGGAAGTTGAGTACGATCTCACCCCCTTCGTGACGCATTATTTGACCTTTAAGGCAAATGGATGGCGTGATAAACGTGTGAGTGTTCAGTTACCCGACCCCGGAGTGTCTTATGATTGTTTTATTGATGCAGAACGCGTCGAGTGCGGGTTTCGGGTTACGGTTATCACACAAGAAGATGGAAAGCCGCCGGCCTCTGGTCTCATCTCTGTGAACGGCAGTGCTCCTGTTGAACTCGCACTGCCGTATGAGCGATCTGCGCTTCATTATACCGGGCCTTTGACGCTCGTCTTGTCGGTTGAAGGATACCAAGTTTTGAATAGCACCCAGCAGGTCGTTCTCGTTGATCGAGAGATGACCAATGTCGTTTTTAGTGTCGAACGCAACTCATGGATCTCACGGCTACTCCAGCCGTCAGCCCGGCGACACATAAAGGAGTAAAACGAATATCCATGCCGTATGACCACGTAGTTACTGGTACTCCGAATACCGCACTTGGAAGGGAGCAGATGCATACTGAAACGGGGGGAACGTCTAATTGCGAAGAGGCCGAAGTTTTGAAGAATACTTTGGACTTGTTTGCTGCAGCTTACCACGCGGAAAAAGGGGAGTTTGATGAGGCAGAGACTCTTCTGTGTGAAAGTGGTAGGTTTCCTTCAACATGTGCAGCCCTGGATCTACTTGCTCGCATATTGATAAGAAAAGGGCAGGTTGACAGGGCTCGCCTGATGTGGAAGCAGGTTTTGGAAATCGAACCGGGGCATGAGAGGGCTTTAGCGGCGATTCGGATGCTCGATACACCGTGGCGGATAAAGGCCTGGGGGCGACTGCTCTTCCGTCTGTCCGGATTGATCGTAGTCACCTGTTTTGCACTGTACGGAGCTTTTCGCTTGGGTGAAGTGGGAAGTAAGCCCGACAAAGTGAATACGGTGGTGCAGTCCCTAACGCCAAAGGTTAGAACTGACAGTTGCAAGGAACGTGTTGTTACACTGGCGCATCCACCCACGCGGAGTGAGTTGGCTTCCTTGAGCAACCTGCTTACAGAAATCGGCAGTGATTGCTGGATTTCGGTTGCCTGTGCAGCAGATCCGCTGTCAGCAAACGGGAGTTCACGCGGTCTGGGATTTAAGCGCAGCGCGTGTTTTGCTGAAAGTTTTACCGAAGTTCTTGGCTTCCCTTACGAGCGGGTGCTGATCGCAACGACAACGAATCTTTCGCCGCCTTTTGCTACGTTGCGCATTTTCGGTTCACAACAGGAGCGTCATCATGAAACTGCCTATTGACATGTCCGGACAGTTGGTCTGGGTCATTGCCAACACAGAGGCTTCTTTAGCGGGCTCGACGACCATTCAACCCCTTCATTTCTGGCTGGGCATTCTTAAGTTACTCGACAAGCATCTACCGAAGGCGCTGGATGCTCTCGAACTGACAGGTGGCAAACGCGCCCAAGTACTTCGTTCGGTGCGACATGTCAGGGGGTACTTGGAGATCACTGAAGAGCGCGCGACTCGACTTAGACGGACACTCAGGAAGAAATTGCGGCAGGGAGTGGTTGTTGCTGAACCCGATAAGTTGGAAACGTTGCATCGGTCGGTTGAGTCACGGACGGTGTTTGACCAGGCGAAGAAAATCGCGGATAAAAACGGGGCGCAAGCGGTGTCGGCCTTTCATCTCACACAAGCGCTTTTTGACACTGGGCAAGTTACCCTTAAGGATTTTAAGTCGGGGGCGTCTTCCAAGCCTGGTTCAGATGGAGCACGTTGGAAGATTGAATGATAATTAGAGTTTTTATATGTGTTTGATTGCCTGATAAAAAAGGGAAACTATGTTAGAACATCATAATGGATTAACACCCAAGTTCGCATTGCAAAAGGATAAATCATGAACTCGGTTAATACCTGTAACGATAGCCAACTGGCACTTGATGATACGGTAGCGCGCGCTTTTTGAGGCTTGCCGGGCTTACTGATGGCATGTTGCCGATTTTCGGCGGGTTTTTCCCCGCTCACTCGCTGCGCTTGCGCATTGGCCACGGCTTTGGCGTGGCGGCTGTTGAAATATTCCAGGGGCCCCGGCGCGAGACGCTATCGCGGCGAGCGACGGGCTGGATGGCCGCGACCGCCAAGGGAGCGGCGGAATTTTTGGGCATAAAAAGGGGCGGCCGGTGCGGGCCGCCCCTGCGGTGATTAGCCGAGTATCTCGCCGATGGTCTTGGGCTCCGTGTAGTACAGATCCAGATCGGCGCCGTTCTCCAGCAGTTCGGGGATTGAGATGTAACCGAGTTCGGCGCCCATGCCGAGGTCGGCGATTCCGAAAGCCTGCACCTGGCCCGCGTGGTCGGGGTCGGCGTCCTTCTCCACGATCCACCAGTCGCAACCGCCGATGAAGTAGTGAAGATGGGCGAGGGCGGCGCGGCCTTTCGCGGTGCTCTCGTAGGTCTTGGGCATGGCCTGCCATGTTGCGTGAATGCGGTCGATGATCTCAATGAAGTGGTCGCCTTCCTCGCCCAGCATGGCGTCGGTGATGACCTCGTGCGGGACTGCGGGACGGGCTGATGGATGGCTATGACCGCGCCTCCCGTGGGCTCGACGGATGGTTGGCCGATTCAGTTATGTCCCGGGGTGATGCGATTCGCCTGCGATTCGCCTGAA
>CAZXVN010000379.1:0-15095 GCA_964643945.1 uncultured Lentisphaeraceae bacterium
AGTTCAGACGTGTGCTCTTCCGATCTACGCCTGCGGCAGCAACGGTGGCAGCCGGATGTAACGCAGAGGCGAAGCCCTCGCCACGCGTATTCGCGGGGGCTGCGTGAAAGCAGGATGTCCACCGGCAGGTGACGCAGGCGCATGGCTGCGAGTAGGCGAGCAGCGGCGGCGCGTGAGAGTCATGCGGGGCAGCCTGGGAGCATTGCGACCGGCTGCCACAAGACAGAACTGGGACGCCGGCGTGGAGCGTGCGGGACGGCAGGCCGGACACCAAGCCCGCGACTGTCCGGACTGTTGGCCCGCACGCTCGCCGCCGGTGATGCCGCTGCGTAACGCGAGCCGGCGACCGTACCGCGACGGGCACAAGGAGGCGGTCTGCGCCCCGGCGGCAACACCAAGCCCGGTAGTCCGGGCGACTGGACGCCTGGGGCGCGGTGTGAGCCGAGGCGGTGCCCGGCGCGGTATGGCTGCGCATGAGACGCCGCGACGTATCCGGCGCGGAGCGGCGAAGAGCAGCGGCGAAGCGTGGAGCGCGCTGCAATTTGGGGCTGCCGGTATCGGGGGGAGTCGGCGAGATCGCCGCGCCTGTAGCCGGGCGCGGAAGCTCGACGCGGGGGGGTGGGTCACCCGCCCCAAAGGGATCTGGGAGTTGTGGGAATGGTGGGTGTTGTGAGAATGGTAGTTGTCGTTGTAGTTGTCGTTGGGTCGGGCGGCAGACGGGGCGGCGCTGCCGCAACGGCTGCCGCGTTCGGGTAAGCCCGCGCAAGCGGCGCGGACGGAGAGACGCGCGGGAGGGAGCGCGCAGCGCGGCCCGCGCGGCTCCGGACGCGCCGCGTCGCCGTCCGGATCTGCCGGGGTCCCGTGCCGCCGCCGATGCCCGTATGCGGGTGCCTGCCGCATGGTGGACCTGCAGGCACTGGCTCCCCCCAAAAGAGCGTGGCACTGAAGCGCGAAGCGCTGCCACGCTCCGAAGTCCCTCCCCCCTAGCGTGCCTTTTTCAGGGGGGTTCGCCCAGGGTGGGGCGGAGGGGAGGGACTGGCGGGGGGAGCAGCGAGGCGGCGGTCATGGGCGGAGATCCGGCGGCGGGCGCGGGCGCGAGGGGTCCGGGGAAACCTCTCCGGGCAACAGGAACGCACTGCCCGTCAGGGCATGTGCGGAGAGCAAGGCCCGCCGTTGCGGCCCGGCGGGGACGGCGCCGGCACCCCCGGAAGCTCGGCTGTACCCAGCCGAGATCGCCGGGAGGGGCCAGAGCCGCCGAGGAGACTGTATCCAGGCTCCGAGGTTGCCCCAGGCCGGGGCGCTGCGGGCCGCTGGAGTGAGGCCGTGCCGACGAGCCGAAGCCGCAGGCAGCCCGCTATCCTGCGGGCTGCCCGCCGCTATCCGCGGCGAATGGCGGCGAGGTGAGGAAGCATGGCCGAACGTTGCAAGGGGGTTTGGGGGGATGTGCCCCCCTGGCCTCTGCCTTGGCGGCGAGCGGACGAGAGAGCCGGTACTCCGGCGAACGAGAGCGTAAAGCCTGCCCATCTCCGCCCGCTATCTGCGGGCGTGGCACGAGCAGCGCCAGCGCCCGCCCGCTATCCTGCGGGCGTGCGAAGTGCCGGGCAGGTAGCGACCGCGAGAGGCGCCTTTGAGGGAGGAACGACCGAGATGAGCGCCGGTCCGCGATACGCTGGCCGGTGGCAACGATCAGAGGACACAACGGTTGCGCGGGGCAAAGAGGCACCCAACGAGCTATCCGCGAGGGGTGCCGACGCAGGCGGCGCAGTGCCCGCCCGCTATCCTGCGGGCGTGCGCCGCCGGCCGGGTCGTGTTTTCGGGTTGCTGGACTGCGGGGGTACGTTGCGGAGCGGGAATAGGCGCCTTAGCGCCGACGGGAGTAGGAAGAGTGAGCGCAGCCGCGCCTCCCAGCCCGCTATCCTGCGGGCGTGCGCGGCGTCGGTCGGTTCTCTTTCGGGCGAAGCCCGACACAGTTGCCGTTTCTCCCGCCGCTATCTGCGGCGGCGGCACCGGCGCGAGGGAGCCGCCACCCACGTGTCCGCTATCGCTGCGGCGTGGGTGGCGGCGACCGAGGTTGGCGGGTCGTTTTTTACCCGGATGATCATTCAAACGGTGGACGTTGAAGGGGTAAGTGTAGTTGTCGCCGGCCAGGTTGTCGCGGTTTCGGGTGGGATGTGTGGGTGTCGTGGGATGGGAGTGTTGCTGAGCGGGGTCGGTTTTCGGCACGCAGTGTCTTTTTTCGGTACGGAGTACCCCTTTTCGACACGCAGTGTACTTTTTCGATGGTGACAACCTGCTTTTTCGACACGGAGTGTACTTTCCAGCCCCCCTGACATGGTTTCGACCCTCTTTTCGGCACGGAGTGTACTTTTTCGGTACGCAGTACCCCTTTCGACGGTCTCCGACCCCTTTTCGACACGCAGTGTACCTTCCCGACCCCCTAACGAGGTTCAGACCCCCTTTTCGAGACGCAGTCCCTGTCTGACACTGACCCTGTTCCCGGCCCTCTTCAGGCGTGTATCTGTGTCTCTCCTTCCTGTTCCGGTAGTTCATGCCGTGAACTAGCTAGTTCATCCCGTGAACTACCGCTGGTTCATCCCGTGAACTACCGATGGCGTTTGGTAGTTCACGCCGTGAACCAGACTCCTTATAGAAGAGATTGAGAAGACTTAAGAGAGAATTCTGTGTGTTTTTCAATACCGCCACATAAGATAGGATTGTGTGATATAATGTGATTGACAGCCGTACACGCTTTTGTGTAAACCATGCGCCAACGGGAGGCGGTGTCATGAGCGATCACGATGATTTCGGCGAACTGCAGGCGATGGCTGAGAATGTGCCCGACCCCGGGCCCGTCGCGCCGTTCGTCGGGCTCGACCGGTATTTCGACGAGCCTTCGCCCTCCGAGGACAAGCGGGCGGACGGGCTGCTGGGCTGGGCGGCGAGGGCGAGCAAGGCCCAGCGCGGCGGCCTCTGCCGGTTCGCGGCGTGGTGCGTGAAGGCCACGGACTCGGAACGGCGCGTGATCATGGTCTTCATGTCCCGGTACGAGGGGCGCGTCCCGCTGGGCGCGGTGCGGGACGTCGCGGCCGTCGCGGGCTGCGACCGGAAAACGGTGCAGCGGGCCGTGGCCAGGTTCGTGCGGTATTTTCCCGGCGCGATCTCTGAGACACGGCGGAGTAACGGTTGATGGATTACGAGTCACTCAAAGCGTTGGCCGAACCGGACTGCTATGCGCGGGTGCGGCTGGGCTTCTCGCTGTACCCGTGGCAGGAGCGGATCATGCGGGCGATGTCGCCCCGCGGCTCGCGCGTGGCTGTCCGCACCTGCAACGAGGCCGGCAAGACCTCGACGCTGGTGCTCGCCCTCTGCCTGTGGCACATGGAGACCTTCAGCGGCTCGCTCACGGTCACCACGTCGGGCTCGTACCGCCAGATCAGTGACCAGCTCTTCCCACACATCCAGAACTGCTGCGGCAGGCTCGGCGCGGGCTGGGAGTTCGGCGACTGCTGGGGGCGCCACAACGGCACCGGCAGCCGCCTCGTCTCGTTCTCCACCGACAACCCCGGCAAGGCCGAGGGCTGGCACGAGCCGCCGCGCCAGGCGGGCGCGATCCTCGGCCGCGACAACCCGCTGCTCGGCTTCGGCGTGTCCGGCGAAGAGTGGGTGGAAATGGCCTCCCGCGCCGACAGGTCCAGCCTCATGCTCGTCATGGACGAGGCCAAGACGCCGCCGCTCTCGCTCTACGAGGCCTTCGAGCGCTGCCACGCCACGCGCTGGATCAACCTCTCCTCGCCCGGCCCCTCCTTCGGCCCGTTCTACGACTGCTTCACCAAGCACGCCAGCCGCTGGCAGACCTTCCGCGTGCAGGCCATGGACTGCCCGCACCTCTGGGACGATCCGGCCAAGCGGGCGGACCTCGAGGACCAGATCCGCAACCTGCGCCCGGAGCTGGTGCAGTCGATGATCTACGGCGAGTTCATGCCCGCCTCTGCGGGCATGGTCTTCGACATGCAGCGCGTGGCGCTCGCGATGTCCGGCCAGCCCGCCCGCTGGGGCGAGGGCAAGTACAAGAAGGCCGCGCTCGACATCTCCGCCGGCGGCGACGAACAGGTTCTCGCCGTCTGCGACGGCAACGAGGCGTGGATCGAGTGGGCCGGGTTCGAGGCGGATGACCACCGGTTCGTGGATCTCGTGATCGCGCGTCTGCGGCGCTGCGGCATCCCCGCCGAGGACTGCCTGGCGGACGACGGCGGGCTCGGCACGGTGGTCATCAACCAGTTCGACCGCTCGGGCTACCCGCTGCGGCGTTTCGATTTCGGTGGCGAGCCGCGCGACAAGACGCTCTACCGCAACGCCCGCGCCGAGGCGTACTTCACGCTGGCCGACCGCCTGCGCATGGGTCACGTCCGCCTGCCGGACGATGACCTGTTGCGCGAGGAGCTGGCCTTCGCCCGCTACGAGGTCGGCGGCTCGCCGCTCAAGCTGGTACCCAAGCACAAGCTGCCCCACTCGCCCAACCGCTCGGACGTGATCGCCATGATCTTCTGGGAACTGCCGGATGTCATGGGCGACGGCGTTGCCGAGGCCGCCGCGCTCAGCGCGGAGATCGCCTCGCCCACGCGCCGCCGCCGCGACCGCGAGGAGACGGCGGGCAGTGTGTGGGATGAGTGAGGACGGAGGACGGAGGACGGAGGGCGGAGGGCGGAAGACAGCAATCGGCAATAGGCAGTAGGCAGTGGAGAAAGAGGCAGAAAGGATGAGGGATGAATTGAGATTTTTAACGCAAAGACGCGAAGACGCGAAGGTTGGGAAAGGTGGCGCGTGACCTCCGGGCACGCAGAGGTAGGGACGCCTCCCCGAGGCGTCCGCAGGGCTTTGTGAACGGCGACCGGCGGACGGTTCGGGGAACCGTCCCTACCGGAAAAAAAACGCCCAACGCTGAACGTTCAACTCTCAACGCTCAAGGATT
The DNA here is from genome assembly GCA_964643945.1 of uncultured Lentisphaeraceae bacterium. Classification (GTDB taxonomy): domain Bacteria; phylum Verrucomicrobiota; class Kiritimatiellia; order RFP12; family UBA1067; genus JAHFSX01. The sequence goes on from CAZXVN010000379.1 coordinate 4,970, forward strand.
TGGAAGGAGAAATACGATGAACGGAGAACTTCTGGCGAGCGACAAGGCGCGGTTTTCCGCGCTGAAGACCGCGATTGGCGCGGATCTGTCCGACCGCCGCGACTGGTTCGCGCGGGCGGAGAAAGACCGGACCGAGCGTTTCAAACGGCAGAACACGGCCAAGCCGGTTTACGACGGTGCTCCGAACCTCGTGGATCCTCTGATCGACGATATGGTCCGCGAACTGAAGCAGAGCTGCGTCACGGTGCTGTGGCAAGCCCCCCGGCTGGCCCAGTTCGTCGGGCTCGACCCCGTGGCCGTGGAATACGCCGAGGCCGCAGAAGCGGTCTTTGACTTCCACCTGCGCCATGGCTGCAAGACACGCGCCCGCGTGTCGCAGATTGTGGATGACGAGCTGACGTTCGGCTTCGGCGTCGCAAAGCTCGTCGAGGCCCCCGGCCGCTGCGTGCTGCCCGTGCCCGACTTCCTGCCCGTGTCGCCGCTCTCCGTGGTGGTGCCTACCGCCACGGGCGAGTTCTCCGAAGCCGAGCGCGTCTGCCACATGATGAAGTTCACCAAGTCCGAGTTCCGCCGGGCGGTCGCCGCGAACGGCTGGGACGCCGAGGCCGCCCGCCTGCTCTTCGCGACGGTGCTCGTCAAGAAGGCCGGCGCGGATCAGAGCGGCACGGTCTACGCGATGCGCGACATTGGCGAGGACCGGGCGCGGTTCCGCGACTCGGCGCTGGCCAACTCGCAGACCATGGTGGACGTCTGGGAAGTCTACTACGACACCGCCGACCTCGGGCGGCGCGTCTGCTGCTTCTGCCCGCTCTTCCCGGAGCTGGTGCTGTCCGACCGACCCTGGACGTGGGTCGCGCTGATCGGCGTGGAGTCCGAACCGCCGGTGCGCGAATGGCCGTTCGTGCAGTTCCGCAACGAGGACGCCACCGGGTTCTACAACACGCGCGGCATACCCGAGATCCTGGAGGTCGACCAGAAGGAGGCCTCGACCTACCGGACCACGCGGGCCATCGCCATCGACTTCGCGGGCAAGCCCTTCCTCTCCGGACACAAGCGCTCGACGCCCTTCCGCTTCCGCGCGGGCGAGTTTTTGGACGGCATGGAGATCGTCTGGGCCAAGAACCCCGGCGTGGACCACGTCTACCAGCAGGACTACTCGCGCAACCTGGCGATGAAGCGCGTGGGTTCCACCCAAGGTGCGATCGCCAGCGTCGCCGGCGCGGATCAGCGCAAGACCGCCACCGAGGTGGAGGTCATGATGGCCAGCGCGAACGGCATGTCCACCGACGCGGTCGACCGCTTCGCAGAGCCCTTCGCGCAGCTCTTCTCGATGATGTGGCTCTTCATGTCGCGCCACGCGCGGGCGCAGGGCGGCAGGACGGGGCTCACGCTCGCGGGCGGCGCGGTGCTCGCGCAGCCCGCGTGGTCGGGCGAGTACTGCATCTCCACCGGCGTGTCGGGCCGCTCGGTCAACCAGCACCGCACGCTGGCCAGCCTCACCAACATGGGGCAGCTCGCGCCGGTCATCGACAGCATGACGCAGACGCTCGGGCCGGAGTCGGTCAAGGCGTTCATGCTGTGGATCTTCAATACGGTGGATACGGAGTTGGCCAGGCGTGTGATGGGAACAGTCGGCAATCGGCAATCGGCGGCAGGCAGTAAACAGGAGACAGAAGTCAGTAGTCAGAAGGCAGAAGTCAGAATGAAACGGTAGGGACGCATCCCCGAGGCGTCCGCAGAGCAATGGGCACGGTGACCGGCGGACGGTTCGGGGAACCGTCCCTACCAATGAGAAGGAGACCACGATGAACAACTTTGACACGACAGGGCGGCGGGTGCCGCTGCCGAGGGCGCGGTACGAGGCACCTGAACCTTGGAAGGACGCGGATCAGAAACAACTCCTGCAGTTTCTGAAAACGCCGTCGGGTACGAAATTCCTGCTGACGCTGCACGATGTCGCGGCCGGACGGGCGCTCTCGGTGGCCGAACGGACGGCGCACGATTACGGGATCACGGCGGGCATGTCGGTCATGCTCGGCCTGATCGAGAACATGGCGAGTGAAACGGACGATGAACAGGACGAATGAAACAAGGATGCGTTTTTTGACAGGATTAACATGATTTACATGATTGTCCTGTTGTACAGGCACAGACAAAAGGAGAGTTATGAGCAAACCCGATGACGTTGCAAAGGAAGTGATTGACCAGGCCGCCGCTGACAAGGTTGCGGCGGATCAAGTGGCTGCCGACAAAGCCGCCGCCGACCAGGCCGCTGCGGATCAGGCTGCCACGGACAAGACCGCTGCCGACAAAGTTGCTGCGGATCAAGCCGCTGCTGATAAAGCTGCCGCCGATAAAGTCGCCGCTGATAAGGTCGCTGCGGACAAGGCGGCGGCTGACAAGGTTGTCGCCGATCTCACTGGCGAGCGGGACACGCTGACCGCCGAACGCGACACCCTCAAGACGGAACGCGACGCTCTCAAGTTCGAGGTGGACCGTCTGGAGAAGCTGACCGGCAAGGCCGCGAAGCCCCCGGCGGCCGGTGGCGGCGGTGACAAGAAACTGACTGCGGACGAGTGGCTGGCCGAGGAGTTGAAGAAGGGCAAGTGACCGCGTCCGTTCTGGACGGCACCCCCACAAACAAAGAAGGCGGCTGGATGCCGCCTTTCTTTGTTTGTCCGTTTGTCCCGACCCCTTGACCTCTTGATACGACCCCTCGACCACCTCAATTACGCACCGTTTGCGCTCCATTTGTTGACGACAAGACAACCAGCCATCATGTCATGTAATCCTTGTTTCTGCCGCGTAAAAACTATCATTATAAAGCCAATAAAAAGTATGAGTGTTGAAAGAATCTTTCCGAAATGTCTCACTGTAGCCGTCCAGAATCCTATAGGTTTTCCGTTAAGGTCAGTAACCTTTATTCCAAGAGCCATCTTGCCTAATGTTGCTTGTTTGGAAGATGACTCAAAAAATGCAAAATATAACCACCCCGATACTACCCCGGCAATTTGCCCCACAATTCTTGCACCCGCCATCGTTCCTGTAGAACCATAACTAATTTGAAGGACAACCGAGTATATGAAACCAAGAAATCCACCAGACAAGGCTCCCAAGAGCGTTGTTACGAGTATATCAATGAGGGCTGCTACGAATCTCTTGCCAAAGCCTGCGTAAATCCTGTGATTTTCCGTCTCCATGCCAGGATGCTGTTCCATGCGCTCAGATCGCCCGCTTTTTAACTTCTTCACAATCCATTGCATCAGCCCAATCACAAGCACCGCCAGCGCACCGGCGGCAGCCGCTTGCCCAGCCTTCGCGAAAACGCGTGCGTAATTGATATTCTTTTCTTCTACCACCGGATCGGTGAACACGTCGGCGGCTGACAGTTGGCGAACCGGTTTCGAATTTACGTCGGTCAACTTCACCGGAGTGGTTTGATCAGCCGTGCGTGCAGCTATCCCGGAGGGTGATGTGCCACTGGGTGCTACACTTGCGGCCATCTCGACATCGGGGATCCCGCGGGATTGTTTGGCTGCTGTCACTTGTCTGGGATTGGCAGGAACTTCAGGTCTGGGTAGTGTTGTTTGCGGTGATCTGTCGTTGGCTACCAACTCTTGGCTTAGTCTATCAGCCCTTTTAGAACATTCCAGAATCGCTTTTTCAATTGTATCTCTTGAATACGTCTTACCGACAACATTAAATGAATTTTGGAGTGGATTGTCTGCTAACATTTTTGCCAGAGACTTTTGGTACTCGTTTAATTGTTGTAATGCGGTGATTTTATCTATGTTGTCTGTTGATCCAAATATCACGTCTCCAAGGATGCAAAACGACTGCATGCAGAACAACAACAGTAAACTACACACCTTCATTTTTTGCACCCCTCTTTGTGCCTTTTGCATTACTCGCCTAAACAGCATGCTCCCTGTCGACGGAGTGATTTTAGGAGAGTGATTCGGCACTCAGTCTTCAAGCCGTATTGCCTATATGTTCTGATTGACCAATATCGTGTCACAATTCCAGATTCCTTCCTCATTCTGACCGCTGTACATGTAAACTCGAATAACGCTCCACATAAGCGCCGCCTGTAGTTGCGATATCGACAATTCCTGCCAACAAATTCTGATTGTCAGGCATTGAAGACTTATACCAATCTTTCTGAAGTTTGTGGGAACGCCCTACCTGTAAGAGTCGCTCGCAAAACTGTTCATCAACAATGGTCCAAATGCGAGTTGCATGAGAATTGTCTGCATGTACAGCACATAACGACATACACAGCGCATCCGTCGCATCGTAAGCAAGGTCAACAGTTGTCCAGAGGTCACACAAACGGTTTGACAATGCTGGAACAATGCCTGCCCAATGGCAGGCAAGTGTGAACCATCTCATTGCATGATTTCCCAAGTAACGACTCTCTGATATATGCAATAGGACGTCTCCCGCATTCTCAGGATTGCCTATCGAAAGAAGGTACCAGCCGTATTCTACGTACTCCAGAAATCGTTCATCCTTCCCATTCTTTGCCCATTTCCATGCATCTACAAGAATCTTTTCGGCTTCCTCATATTCCTGAGACACGATATAGAGTTTTGCTAGATTCATTGTTGGATCAAGGTATGGTTTTGAGTCGTAGATGCCTTGGGTTGCCTTCAGCAATGAATGTCCAACTATCATCATCTCCGTGGCTTCCTCGAATCGGGATAGCCGCAAAAGAAGTTGAGCGTATGTATTGTAAAGCATCGGGTCCGTTTGATCGCAGCCAATAGCTTCCTTTACGATCTTCTCAGCTGTTTGGTAGTCTTTTTTGTTGCGATAGAGAAGCACTAACTTTTGTACGTCAAATGCATTGTGTCTTGTTTTTCTTGGTTCAAACTCGTCACCCAAGCCGATCATATCTAAGGCATCGTCATATGATTTAGGTCTGCCGGAAGGCTCTATCGACGTGGCCTTGATAATAAATGCGGCAAGTCTGTCAAGCGACTTTCCGTAACGCTTAACCGCCTTTTCAAGCGCCATTTTTCGAAATGAGGGAACGAATTGGTATCCAGAATCGGGGCCGAGATATGGATGCTCAAGCGTCAGCCATTGATAGAGAGTAATCCCAAGAGAATATATGTCACTCAAGACAGACGGTTTTGCACTCCCACAGATGACTTCCGGTGCCATATAGAATGGAGTGCCGCCCATATCTATTGATGTGGCTGCAACTGCATTCGAGGAAATGTTTTCAATGGTTGGATGTGCCAACCGTGCAAGCCCAAAGTCCGCAATGCGAGGGAGTGCTTTGTCATCAACTAGAATATTGGTAGGTTTTATATCTTGGTGAATGAGCCCCGCCTTGTCGTATGCATGTTTGAGGCCCTGAATCAAAAATGCTGAAAACCGGAGCAAGGCATCAGCTGACAGTGTCTTTGAGTCAACATCCAATAACGTTCTGTCATACCAGTCCATAATAATTGCACAGCTTGCGTCCCATTGACCATACCAGATTGGTCTCGCAACATATGGATGTTCACCAATAGTAAACCAAGCTTCTGCTTCTCGTTCAAAAAGACTTGTATCCGTATAATGTAAAATAGTTTTCAACGCCTTGGTTGTAAAGCGTTCATCAAAGGGATGCAATTGGTAAATCCTTCCCATTCCACCCCTGGTGATGCGTCCAATGCGGAATCTTTCTCGTCCGAATGAATCAATAACTATTACATCACCTGTCTTATATTTGTCAGGTGGTAGTTCCCCAAGGTTCTCACGATGCGTGGACCGGTTTTGAGGTTTTTCTTTTCTTCTAAACCATTTAGAGAAAGACATAGGAACGCTCCTATAGGCTTGGCTCGCTGCTTCCACCAACGTTGCGTTGCTGCCGACCACCAGACACGGTATCCCGTTGTCTGAGTGGGCTTGTTTTGCAATTATGGAGGGTAGAATGACACATGATGAAATTCGAAAGATTGAAGTAAGGCAACAGGAATGTGCCAGAGTCTTTCAACATTCACTTGATCCTTCCGCCTTGAGTGATGTCGGACGGATGGGTTTGATTGATATTCCTCGTTTGATTGCGGAGGTCAGAAATCTTCAGGCTGAGCGTTACCAGAGCGGCAATAAGTGCGATGACGGAAATAAAGATGGCAATCCACGACCTAAGCGCGTTTGGATTCTCCATCCTGCGATGGAGTTCACACTTTCCAAGGAAGTGCATGGCCTTCCCGCCGGAAGTAATCTCGTTGTACCCTGCGATCCAAATGCAGAGTTCTTCAAGTGAGATTTTGCGTAGACCGTATGGATCTTTGTTTTTCATTTTTGTTTAAGCAGAACATCGGGGCGGCATAGGGGTCGGGGCGGCATAGGGGTCGTATCGTATCGGGACACCGGGACAAACAGCTTTCCTTTCCCACGATACCGCTTGTGCCGCACCCCACCGTCGATTGAACGGTAGCACATAAGATTATCCTTTTTCAAGATCCGATTCTTTTCCATCGGCATATTAGATGCTTGCCTGTCCGTCTGCCTCCTTGCGCCCTCATTCAGGCACTTCCGCACTAATGAACTCCTGCACTTCCCCAAAAATGTCCCCACGTTACCGTAACTATTAAGGGGGCGTAATGGTTTCGCCGTTCGCTCAAACAAAGGAGAAGTTATGGACTCTACTACGATGAAGGGCACGGTCCAGGGGTATTTCGACCGGGCTTTCGATGAGATGACCGACAAGGAGCTTGAGACCCCGCTCGCCAACAGCGGCCTGGGTGTAAAAGCCAAGCTGGCCCCGAATTCGGGGACGTTCGTCCAGTTCCGCAAGTTCGGCGACCTGGCTCTGGCCACCGAAACCGCCAGCGACTCGCCCAAGATGTACGGCGAGACCGAGGAGCCCGGTGCCTCGATGGTCGTGCCGGACGACATCTTCCAGGTCTCGACGCAGGACCTCGCGGGCTACCTGTCGTTCCGCCCGAAGCTGCTGCTGCAGGACCCCTCGGACATCATGGCGGTCTCCAAGCGCCGCCTCAACCGCTGGGTGCGCCGCATGATCCACACGGTCGTTAACGACCGTTTCGTCCGCCCCCTGGCCGCAGCGGTGACGAATCTCGACAGCGCCTACGTGGCGGCCCCCAAGCCCTTCCGCATGATCTACGCGGGCGGCGCGGCGGCGTTCGCCGGGATGCGCGCGGACAGTCTTGTGACCATCGCCGACATCTTCCGGGGCGCGTCGCTGCTGCGCAACGGCAGGGCCCCGTCCATCGACGGGCGCTACGCCTGCGTGATGGACTCCGCCGGCATCGAGCAGATCAAGTTCGGCGACTCCAGGTTCGCGGACCTCATCAAGGGGTTCGAGGACAAGAACAACCGCGTGTTCGGCGCGGGCGACATGATCGACTACGGCGGCGTGGCCTTCGTGCGTCAGGACGACCCTTACCGCTGCAACCTGCCCGACGTGGGTGGCGCGGTGCAGACCCGCTGCAACGCGGGCAAGGTACGCGTGGCGCATCTCTTCGGCGCGAATGCCTTCGGCTATCTGGACTACGGCGAGGCGGGTTCCCCGACGCGCCGGACCCTGGCCCCGACGTTCAAATGCCAGGACATCACGATCACCGGCACGCTGCTGACCTGCGCGGTGCGCATGGGCTTCCAGGCGATGGTGGTCGAGCGCAACTTCGGCCTCAACCTGGCCTACACCTCGGCGTTCGACGAGCAGCCGACCGACCTGCCGGATGAAGCGGTCTAAATCAGAGGGCGGAGGACGGAGGTCGGAGGACGGAGTTGAAATCCCGGCTTCTAACCTCTGAACCTCCCAACCGTTGAACCGTGAACCCTGAACCTCTCCAACCTCTCAACTCCGAAGGAGTCTTATGAACAAGATCAACGTCACGACCGTTTCGGCGGTCGCCACCTCGGCCACCGTCGTACAGGCGGTGATTCCCGAGTACCAGAAATCCAAGGCGGTCATCCGCCGCTTCTCCGCGCTCGGCAACGACGCGGCCTGCGCCTGCAACTTCTACATCCCAAAAGCCTGCCGCGCCTTCCGGCTGCCGGTGGCGCTGGCCACGGCCGGTACCACGCTGCGCATCCCCGTGGACGTGGCGGGCGGGCATGTCTTCAAGGGCCACACGCTGGCCTCCTCGGATCTGCTCTGCCTCCTGACGCCCACCGGCTGGAAGGTCGTTTCGGCGACGTATGCGGATAACTCCGGTCAGGCGTACTGCACGGCCACGATCACGGCGGTCGGCGCGATTCCCGTCAACACCGTGTGCTACGTGGTCGTCCCCGCGACCGACAAGATCGCCGGCGTGCCGGTGATCGGCGCGGCGCAGGTCAGCATCGAGGACCTGTTGTCGGGCGACAACGGCGTGCCCGTCCTGTTCGACATCGTGGCGACCTCCGCCAAGGTGACCACCGCCGCCGCGCTGGTGGAGTACTGGGCGTAATGTGGAGAGAGGCCGGAGGGCGGAGGACGGAGGGCTGATTTGGAATGCAAGGTGGCGCGTGATCTCCGAGCACGCATCCGCGATGGGGACATCGCGGGCTACCCGACTTCCGGTCTCCCGTCTTCTCTCACTCCGGCCTCCGTCTCCCGGCTCCCGACTTCTTACCTCTTACCTTTGACCTCTTACTTCCGGAACACCCCCAATGACCGCTCAAGACATCATCGTGAACGCCTACACCCAGGCCGGACTGATCGAGACGGGCGACCCGACCTCGGCGATCCACACGATGGGCATGGGTGGCCTGGCGCTGACCGGCGACGTGCCGACCGTGGTGATCGACATCGCGCTGGCGGCGCTGAACCGCTGGTACCGCTACGCGTGGCAGCGTTACCCTCACCGCGATATCCGGATCGCCAACGAGACCGTCGCGGTCGCGGCCGGGGCGGCGGCGGTCGAGCTGCCCACCGCGCTCGACGCGCTCCGCTCGGTGCGCGTGGCGGGTGGCGCTCTGCTGCCGCTCTCCGAGGTGCGCGAGGCCGACTTCGCGGCCGTCTACGCCGACGCGCCGGGAACGCCGGTGGCCTACGTGCTGTTGGCGGATGGCCTGACCGTTGACGAGGTGCCGCTGCCGGTCCGGCGCATCCGGCTCGCGCCGGTGCCGGTGGCACCGCTCACGATCCACGTCAACGGGCTCAGGCGCTTCGCGCCGCTGGCGCTGGCCGACGCGCCGCTGCTGCCGAAGTTCGAAGACGCGCTCTTCTTCTACGTGCTGGCCGAGCTGCACGGCTACGCCAAAGACGCGGTCCAGCAAAAGGCTGCGCTGGCGCTGGCCGACAAGCACTTCGAGAACGCGCTGGCCTGCGAGACCGGCGGCGACGCCTGCGACGACGTGTGCGTGCCGGTCCAAAGCTTCGCGAACGGGTAACGACGCCCGACACTCGACTTTCGACACTCATGGAGGTTTCAATGTCTGCAATTCAAATCTACGCGCAAGCGGTCAAGCCCGGCAACGCGCTGATCAACATCACGGTGGGCGGTGTCGAGTACATCGCCGAGGCCCCTCGCCACACCGCCGCGACCGACGCGGCCTGGTCGTGCAGCGCGGTCTTCCCGGTCGGCACGGCCGGCCGCCGCATCAAACACGCCGCCGGGCTCCACGCCCCCGGAGAGAACGGCGAAAACCTGTCCGGCTTGGACTACGCATAAGGAGGTCGCCATGTTCCGCAAAACACTGGTGCTGTCCGTGATGCTGGCGGCCTCCTCGTGCGTGGCCGAAATCGAGTTCTCCGACATCGTGAAGTGGCGGCTGGCCCGTGAAGAGCTGCCCGCGCAGGTCAGGCACCCCTTTTTCATCATCCCTTTGGACGGCTGGTCGGACTTCGACCTCATGGCGGACACGAACAACTTCTCGGTTTCGGGCGGGACGAATTCGCTGTACTGGTTCAATTCCGTGGGGCCGAGTTCCTGCTCCAACTTCTACAAGTTCGCGCGGGCCGACCTGCACGCGCAGCTTTACTACTGCAAACCGGACGTGGCCGGCGTGGCGGTCGCCGGGACGTATGAGGCGCATTTTTCTTTTTCGGACAGCACGCGGTTGGGCGGTGCGCATCCTCCCGACATGGTCGTCCCGAAAACGGGGGTGAATGTCGTGACGAACGATTTCATTTTCAACTACGCGCCGGTTTCCGGCGTGGCTTCCGTGGTTCATC
>CAZXVN010000380.1:0-2660 GCA_964643945.1 uncultured Lentisphaeraceae bacterium
GACGCTCTTCCGATCTACGCTCGAGGACTACCCGTTCCTGCGCGACTACGCCCTCGGCACCTCGCAGCTCTCCTACGCCGACCCGGACCTCAAAGGGCTGACCCTGCTCTCGCTGATCACCGGGCTGGAGATGATGTCCGAGGCCGCCCGCAAAGTCGTGCCCCGCCGCCGCGTCGCGCAGGTGGACAACCTGCGCGCCCAGCGCTGGGTCGGCTTCGAGCGCGGCGCGGTGCGCATCATCATCCGCGCCGAGCGCATCTCTTGGCCCGACGCGCAATACGCCGCCGTCAAAGTCCAGCTCCGCGATGACTCGCCCAACAGCGCCTACACCTGGCCGATCATCGAGGCGACCATCTTGCTTTCCACGACCGGCACGGTCCACCACCCGATCCAGCCGCCGCCGCTGACCAATCCCCGTCCCGTCAACTGGTCAGGGCATGACATCTATCCCGGACGCCTTTTTCACGGCGCAAGCCTGCACATCATCCGGCACGTCGATCTCTGGAGCGAGGAGGGCATCGATTTCGAGATCGAAGTCCCCAGTCGCGCCAACACCGTCCGCTACACGCGCATCCCGCTCTTTTCCATCTGGCCCATGCTCATGGACGGCATCGTTTCCAGCTTCTCCCTCTGGCGTTCGCACGAGAAGTTCGCGGGCGCGATCTCCATCCCCTTCCGTGCACGCCGCATCATCTTCTACGCATCGAGTTTCACCGAGGGCACACGCCTGCGCGGCTACTTGCGTCTGACTTCGGTCACACCGCGTTCCCATTCGGCCGACATCCAGATCTCAGACGGAAACGGCAACCTGCTGATTCATTTCAAAGGGTGGGAAGAACTCTGTGAACGCGTGCCTCCCGAATACCATCAGTTCATCCTCCGCCCATCGGAGACGTTTCTCACTCAAGAGCTGCCGCTGGCCTTATTGGGCAACCCCACCTCGCCGGTTGCCGCCTCCGTGGTGACCGATGTGCCGTTCAAGATCTTCGAGAACAATCAGGAGCTCTGGCTTAAGACCCTCGCGTATGTCCTGCTCGCACCCACCGAGCGCGAAGAGTGGCTGGAGATGCAGGGTGCGACCAACCGCCGCGTGGAGTGGCTCTTCGGCCGCGCCGCCGCCAAAGAGTCGGTTCGCCGCTTTCTGCAGAAATACCACCAGGCGCGCTGGACCGCCGCCGACATCCCGATCTGGGCCGACGACTCCGGCAAACCTCACCCGCTCGGCCCCTGGCGTGAACACACCGCCGCCAACATCGATCTGTCGATCGCCCACACGTCAAAGCTGATTGTGGCCGCCGTTGCCGTCAACGCCCGCATCGGCATCGACATCGAAGTCATCGGCCGCGACCTCAGCGAAGACTTTGCCAAAGGGGTCTTCACGCACGAGGAGTTGGAACTGGCCGCCCAAACCGGCGCAGCGCCGGTCGCGATGCTGCGCTTCTGGTGCGCCAAAGAGGCCCTCTCTAAGGCGCTCGGCACCGGCATCCGCTACAGCCCGAAAGATCTCAAAATCATCGCCGTTGACCCCATCACAGGCGTGGTTCAAATCGAGCTGACTGGCCAATGGCTGGAAGTCTTCAAGCACATGAAGGGGCGCAAGAACGTCATCTACACCGCACCCTATGCGGGGCACGTTTTCGCCTCCTGCATGCTCCCCAGCTCGCTCTTCGAAGGCGACTGACGGCCGAGGGGGGTATGAGTCTGTTCGCCCGACGCCTTGCTCGGCGCGATCTACTCCGCCAGGATGGCCAGGTCGACCCACTGGCCTTGCCCGCCTTCGTGCGAGTGGACCGCGATGGTGTTGACGCCTTTCTTCAGCGCCGGCTTCAACGCTTCGGTTACCAGGCACAGGTAGTAACCCTTAGACCCTGTCACGCCCAGGATCTTCTGCCCGTTAATATAGATCTCCGTGCTGTCGTTGTGACGGATCACCACGGCCCCGTTCTTCAAGCTGCCGCCGTCGTATTCAAAGGTTTTCCTGAAGTAGACCTCCGGGGTTTTCCATTCCGTCCGGGTGCCGTTGCCGTTGCCGAACGGCGCCAGGCCGCTCTGCCACGCACTGTCAACGAAACCTTCGTTCATCCACCCGTCGGCGGGCTTCTCGACGCTGTATTTGTAGGGCGTGCTCAGCTTCCCGTCCGGCTGGGCGCCGACCAGCACGTTCCACTTGGCGTCGATGTTTTTTGCGGGAAGCGGCGGCGGCGCTACGGGCTCTCCGCGCTCGTAAGCCGCCGGGCGCGCGGTGATTTCATGCAGCTTCTGCGCGTCGAACTTCGGCTTGCGATTATAGAAGTACAGCCCGTTCCTTTCTTGTTCGATGTCGGTCAACTGCGTATAGCAAAAGCCGAACAGGTTCGGGTTGTCGAGCATGGCATCGATGGTGCCCCTGTAGCGGACATAGAACTCATCGAGCGTCTTCGGCCCGTTGCCGTAACTCCACCCGCCCTCGGTGGCCCAGCCGATGCCGCCGATCTCGCTGATCATGAACGGAACGCCGCGGTCCGCGCGCGAGGTGGACGGATTAAAATAGCGCGCGGGCGGGTACGGTCCTTCCGGCGGGGCGGAGAAAAAATCCAGCCAGCGCTGGCGCAGGCGGGCCGGCTCGGCGGTATAATCGTGCATATCCCTGACTTCCGGGCGGGGCAAGGTGTGCGTCCAGC
>CAZXVN010000381.1:0-1672 GCA_964643945.1 uncultured Lentisphaeraceae bacterium
GTGTCGGCCTCGTGGAGAAGCAGGCGGCGGGCGTTCAAATATCGATGGCCACCGGCATCACAGTTCGGCATTGCTCGATCTATGATGCGTCGCGCGCCGGCATCAACATCGGCGACGGCTGCTGGGGCGGGCATGTCATCGAGTTCTGCGATGTGTTCGACACGGTAAAAGAGACCGGCGACCACGGCAGTTTCAACTCGTGGGGCCGGGACAGGTATTGGGCGGATTGGCGCGGGCCAAGCCGTCCGATTGACGAGTTGGCCAAGCTCTCTCTGCTGGATGCCGTGAAACCCACGATTTTGCGCAACAGCAGGTGGCGCTGCGATAGCGGCTGGGACGTTGACCTGGATGACGGCTCAAGCAATTACGAGATTTACAACAACGTGTTTCTGAGCGGCGGGCTCAAATTGCGAGAGGGTTTCTATCGGCGCGCCTGGAATAACATCTCGGTGGCGTACCAGAACAAGCCGCATCATCCAAATACGGCACATCTGCACTGCTGGTATCATAAGGAGCAGCAGGGGTTCTCGGAGGACGAAGTCGTCCGGAACATCTGGATGGCACCCTATTCGACCGCGTTCATGTGCCAAGGGAAATGGGGCAAGGTGCTGGATTATAACTTGTTCTGCGGGCTTTCCGCCGAGGTACTCCAGAGCTATCAGACAAAACACGGCAGTGACACGAATTCGCTGGTCGGGGACCCGATGTTCATTGATCCCGTTAACGGGGATTACCGGGTCCAGGATAATTCACCGGCGTTGAAACTTGGCTTTAAGAATTTCCCCATGGATCAGTTTGGAGTTCAGAAGCCGGCACTAAAGAAGATCGCGCAGACCCCTAAATTGCCTGAAGTAAAGGCAATCGGCGCCCCTCCGGTTGTAGCCGCAGAAGCTCCGAAATCGGATGATGTGCGTTACTGGCAGGGGGCGACGATACGTGACATAGGCGGGCAGGAGTTTTCCGCCTTTGGAGTCAGCAAGGATTCGGGCGGCGTACACCTGAAAGTGGTGCCGGTTGACGCGGCCGCGGCGCGCGACGGCTTCAAGACGGATGATCTGATTCAGAGTCTCAACAGCAAAGCCGTTAAAGGCATTGCTGATCTGTTGAAGTTGCAAAATGAGGCGGCAGGTCAACCGATGGTGATCGGCTTTGTGCGCGGGCAAAAGGCGCAGACCCTGCGCGTGGAACGGTATGTGTATGTAGTGGTGGAAACCTCCCAGGCACCCGACGGCTTTACGAGCCTGCCGGTGAAACCGGCGGATCGGGTTGTTGCCTTCCGGAAGATTGAAACGCAGCCGGCTACAGGAAACGAGAAGCCGGAAGTTCTGTTCGACGGTAAGCTTGGCTCAAACTATGGGCCTGTGTTTGGGAACGGGACTGTTGGCGGACTCTACAAGATTGACCTCGGTGAATCAGCAGATATTGTGGAGATCAATACGTGGTCGTGCAACTTTGAGGGTCGCCGCGGTCCGCAGTCTTTTGCCGTGTTTGGCAGTAGTGCCTCAGAAGATTCAGTCAAAGATTTAAGTGACAGGAGAAAGTATACGCTGATTGCCGAGGTGGACACCATCGGAACCGCTTCGAAAGAGTTTCAGGCAACAGGAATCCGCGTGACCGGAGGCAAATCGTTTGGCAAATTCCGCTGGCTGATCTGGCGAGTCATGCCAGTGAC
>CAZXVN010000382.1:0-3551 GCA_964643945.1 uncultured Lentisphaeraceae bacterium
TGGCGGCTTTGCCGGTCAGTTTCTCCAGCCGGTCAACCTCGGCCTTGAGTGCGTCCCGCTCCGTCTTGAGCGTGTCACGTTCGCCCGCCAGTGTGTCCCGCTCGGTCTTGAATGTGTCCCGCTCGGCAGTGAGATCTGCGACAACCTTGTCGGCAGCGGCTTTGTCCGCAGCGACCTTATCGGCGGCGGCTTTGTCGGCAGCCGCCTGATCCGCCGCAGCCTTGTCGGCAGCGGCTTTGTCAGCGGCTGCCTGGTCAATCACTTCCTTCGCAACGTCATCGGGTTTGTTCATAACTTTTCTTTTGTTTGTGCCACACCGTGTCGCCACACTTCATCTCACTCTTAATCGGTTACGCTTAGTCGTTTCTCTTAGTCGGCAACCGCCTGTTGATTAGCGACTAAGCAGTTGGACTAAGTGTATCCGACGAAGTGTGGGACTAAGTGTAATCGACGAAGTGTTTTGCTGTTTTGATCCAACGGCTCTTTCTAGGGTTAATCATGTAATCCAATTCATTCGCCCTGTTCTTCGTCCGTTTCACTCGCCATGTTCTCGATCAGGCCGAGCATGACCGACATGCCCGCCGTGATCCCGTAATCGTGCGGCGTCCGTTCGGCCACGGAGAGCGCCCGCCCGGCCGCGACATCGTGCAGCGTCAGCAGGAACTTCGTGCCCGACGGCGTTTTCAGAAACTGCAGGAGCTGCTTCTGGTCCGCGTCCTTCCAAGGTTCGGGCGCTTCATACCGCGCCTTCGGCAGCGGCAACCTGCGGCCTGTGGTGTCGAATTGATTCATAAACCTCCGGTTTAGAATTCAGAAGTCAGAAGTCAGAAGGGTTGGAGACCTTTGGTCACAATCCGACTTCTCTTTCCTATCCTTCGCGTCTTCGCGTCTTCGCGTGAAAAACTCCCAGTCTCATTCTGACTCCTGACTCCTGTTTCCTGACCCCCGCCCCCTGAATCCTCCTCGCCAGTTCGGTATCGACGGTGTTGAAGATCCAGAGCATGAACGCCTTGACCGACTCAGGCCCGAGCGTCTGCGTCATGCTCTCGATGACCGACGCGAGCTGCCCCATATTGGTGAGGCTGGCCAGCGTGCGGTGCTGGTTGACCGAGCGGCCCGAGACGCCGGTGGAGATACAGTACTCACCCGCGCGGAAACGGAAGGGCGTGGAGCGCCGGTGCCCGGACAGGAACGGCTTGCCCGCGAAGTCGATGGCGATGGCCCGCGTGGTCCGGTAGGTGGAGGCCTCCTTCTGGTCGACCTCCAGGATCTCGGGGATGCCGCGCTTCAGTTCCCGGCACACCGCTTCAAAAACGCATACACCATCCGCAGACGTCCGTAGCTGAACGTGCCGCCGAGAATCTCGTAGGACACCTTAAAGCTCGGCACCTGAAAAGCCAGGATCGGCTTGACAGCCGGCACGATCTCTTCCCACTCTTCCGGCGTGAAAAACTTTTCGACAGGCACCTCGTCCCCCGCCTCGATCCGCTCGCTCAGATGGTTCTCGATCGTGCCCAGCGACAGTCCGCGCCGCGCGGCGATCTCCTCGATGGCCAGCCCCTCGCGGAAGAGGCCGTAGGTGATCTTCGCGGTCTCGCCCTTCGCCAGCGCCGGCTTTTTCGGACGCGGCTCGGCGGGGCGTCTCACCCTGTCAAGGCGGGTACGGCGTCCCGATTCAACGATGGCGGGCAGTTCCAGCTTGGGCACGTCCCCGCCGGCAAGAACCGGTTCGCCGTTGAACCGCGCGCGCCGCATGTTGTCGAGGAACAGCGTGATGTCGTCCCGGAACCCCGCCAGCGTCTTGCGGAACGCCGAGGCGCGGGGCACATTGAACGTGTTGGCCGCCCCGATCAACGGCAGCAGGATGCGGTCTCTCACCTGTTCCTGAAAATAGGCGACCGCCTTGACGCAGCGCCCTCGCAGTGCGGCGGTGTCGCCCGTGCGCTCGGCCTCCAGAATCAGCCGATCCAGCTGCGGCTTGAACTGTCCGGACACGCCCTCCAGCTCACGCGCCGCCTTGCGGAACCCGTCGAGCAGGACGCGCATCCGCTCAAACTCCTCGGAGGCCTTGTCTTTCAGCGCACGCTCAAACTCCCCGAGCGCGATGAACACCGGCTTGAACGCGAACGCGCGCGGCAGCCGCTCCCGCCAGAACAGACGCGAGGCCTCGGCCAAGACCCCCCGCAGCTCGGCTTCGGGACGCTCGTTCGCCGAGAAGCGGACGGCCAGCGGATCGGTCATCACGCAGTGCGGCGCGATCGGCGCCCGCAGCACGATGCCGTCCAACGAGGTGCAGCGGCTCAGCGCCACATATACCTGGCCGGAGGCGAAGGCCGCGCCCGCGTCGATGACCGCACGCCGGAACGTCAACCCTTGGCTCTTGTGGATCGTCACGGCCCACGCCAGCCGCAGCGGGAACTGCGTGAACGAGCCGATCTTCTCCTCGTCCATCACGCCGCTCTCTTTGTTGAGCGAATAGCGGATGTTGTCCCACTTCTCCAGCGGCACATCGATGGCCTCCGCGCGATCCGGGTCCGTCACGATGACGCACTCCTCCTCAAAGCCGCTCACCGTGCCGATCTTGCCGTTGAAATAGCGTCCCTGCGGGTCGTTGCGGATGAACATCACCTGCGCGCCCAGCTTCAGGCGCAGCTCGCGCTCGTTCGGCAGCGCGGACTCGGGAAACTCGCCCTCCAGCACAGCGTCGTACACCCGCTCCGGCGCGTCAAGACGCCGCAGCTCACTCAGGTTGATCGCATCGGCCTTGGCGTTGTGCGTGGTGAGGGTGATGTAGTGGTCGTCCGGCGGCGGAAGGAAGCCGGGCTTGACACGCGCGTTGAGCAGGCGGAACCCGTCCGCCGTCAGCCGGTTGTTGCGCACGGCGTTGAGCAGGCTGATGAAGCGCTCCTCGCTCTGCCGGTACACGGTCTTCAGTTCGATGGTGACCGGCGGGGCGCAGCGGAGCACCTGCGCGTCGAAAAAGAAGGCGCTCGCATAGTGCGGGCGCAGCAGTTCCCACTCGTCATCCTTAACCACGGGCGGCAGCTGAAACAGGTCGCCGATGTACAACATCTGCACGCCGCCGAACGGCGCGTCGTTGCCGCGCACATGTCGTAGGCGGCTGTCGATGGCATCGAGCGTGTCCGCGCGCAGCATGGACACCTCGTCGATGATCAGCAGGTCCAACTGGCGCAGCAGGTCCAGCTTGGCCTTGCGCATCTTCGTGCGCTCGCTCTCTTGCTGCCTGAACCCGGGGACATACGGGCCAAGGGGGAGCTGGAAGAGCGAGTGCAGCGTCACGCCGCCCGCGTTGATCGCCGCCACGCCGGTCGGGGCGGCCACGGCAGCGGCCTTGCCCGTTGTCGAGCGGATGCGCTTGAGAAACGTGGTCTTCCCCGTTCCCGCCTTGCCGGTCAAAAAGACCGGTTCCGAGGTTCCGGTGACAAACGCCGCCGCCAGCGCCGCCGCTCCGTCAAGATTGTTGAGAGGATCGGGCACGGTACGCCTCAAGCAGTTCGCGGACGCTCTCCGGCGTTTCCCGGCTCACGGGA
>CAZXVN010000383.1:0-4247 GCA_964643945.1 uncultured Lentisphaeraceae bacterium
GACAAGCCAGTAGACCGTTGCGAACTCGCCAGGCTTGATGGTTCCCATGTACCGGATCGCATCGCCGGTGCCCGAACTGCCGCCTTCATGCGTCAGGAAGTAGGTGCCTGTCAGAGGGGCGGGGTTCGTTCGCACGGGGTAAATGCCCGGCGTGCTGTTGGTGCCGTTCGCATAATTGCCGATGTAGGCAAACACGTTGGTCAGGTCCGTGGCCCCGTCATTCCAGATCTTCGCCTCCAGATAGGCGGACCGCGGACTCTGGGAGGCCGGCGTGCCCACGTTCGAATCCACAACGAAGTTCGGCGCCGCGATCACCTCGATGCGCAAGGCGCCGCTGGGGTTTGCGGCCATACCGAACCCGGCCGCCATGCCCAATCCCGCCGACAACAGAAACTTGCGAGCCAATTTTGTATTCATCCAGCACCTCTAGAGATTCGTCCAGATCACAGCGCAAACACACAACGGTTCCAATTAACCATGCCTTTAAATGTATCATGCGGGTTTTAAAAATAACAAAAAAAATTTTCTTTTTTGTGCGGCGCAACGGACGCCTGACACCGTCGCAAAAAGTCCGGGTTCTATCTGCAGGAGTCACGGTCAGAGGGCTTCACGCCGCACGCCCCGTTGGAGGACGGCCACCCGCTTGGGGTCAAGGTCAGCCGGCGTCAGGCTCTCCACATTGGCGCTGCCACAGGCCAACCCGTCACGCACCGCCTCGTGCAACGGTTTGCCGGTGAGCCATGCGTGCGCAATCCCCGCGGTCGCGCAGTCGCCGCTGCCGATCGGGTTCACGGGCCGGTCGATCTTAGGCGGCGCAAACCGCCAGGCCTGTTTCGCAGTGACCAGGTAAGCGGTTTTAGCACCTTGCGTGACGAACACGTTCTGCGCACCCATCCCCAGCAAATCCCGCATGCCGCGCAGAATCCGTTTCTCGCTGTTCATCGGCTCCTGCAAGGTGGCCGCAAGTTCACGCACCGTCAGTTTGGCCAGCAAAGGACGCTCGAAAAGCACGTTGATCAACGCGCTTTTATGCGAGTCGATCACAACCGGTACGCCGGCCTGTGCCGCAGCCCGCACGAAGCCCACATAAAAATCATCCCCTGCATAGGGCGGCAGCGTCCCGCTGATGATCAGCAGGGACGCTTCGCGCGTCCGCTTGAGGTTGTCCCGAACGAACCGCGCCACAGCGGCCGCACCCGGAGCAGGAGCCTCCTCGACCAACTCGGTGACCGTGCCTGCGGCCGTGTCGATCAGCGTGGTGCAAATGCGCGTGTCCGCAGACATCGGGGTCAGCGCGGACTCCACGCCGTACCCTTTCAGGAATGCCGTGATCGCACGCCCCGTCGGGCCGCCGTTAAACCCCGCCGTCTGCGCCGGGGTCCCCAATGTCACCAGCGCACGTGCGGTGTTCAGGGCCTTGCCTGCCGCCGACTCCCCCACCTGCCGTGCCCGGTTGACCTCGTCAACGTCTAAACGGTCGAAAAACATCGTCCGTTGCAAAGCCGGTGTTAACCCCAGACACAACACAGTTTTCATACAAACCCGTTCTCCGCCAGCATCTGCTCCGTGACCCCCTGCCGGCTCTCGCGCCCCAGCAGGCGTGCCACATATTTGCCAATGAGATCGCCCTCGAGATTCACGGCCTCGCCAACCGTCCGATCACACAGGCTCGTCGCTTTGAGCGTGTGCGGAATCAGATTCACTTCGAGCCAGTCGCCGCCCACGCCCGTCACGGTCAGGCTCACGCCGTCGATCGCGACAGAGCCTTTCATTACGGTCTGCCGGGCCAGTTCCGGCGAACACGACACGCGCCAAGCGTAATCGCGTCCGCGCTCTTCAACCGCCGCGAGCGTGCCGGTCTCGTCCACATGCCCGCTGACCATGTGCCCGCCCAGCCGGTCGCCTAACGCCAAGGCGCGTTCGAGGTTCAGCCGCGCACCTTCGCGCGCCTGGCGCAGCGCCGTGCGCCGCAGGGTCTCCTCGAGCAGGTCCGCCTTGAAAAAACCGTTGCCAACCGCCGTGACGGTCAGGCATGCGCCCTGCACGGCCACGCTCTCGCCCAGCGCCAGCGCATCCGGCCACGGCTCATGCGCAACGGTCAGCGCCCAGCCGTCCTGCGCCCGCGCCAGCCGTTTCAGCACGCCCACTTTTTGTACGAGTCCAGTAAACATCGCTCACGCTTTCCGCACGCGCATCATCACATCTTCGCCGAACCGCTTGAGTTCCACGAACCGCATACGCGGCAGCTTCGATAAGAGACAGCCCTGACCTGCCACGCCGCTGGCCGCACGCACGTCGCCCATTACGGCCGGCGCGTAGAAAAGGCCATACTCATCCACCAGCCCCGCGTCATTCAACCCCCCCGCCAGCTTTCCGCCGCCCTCGCACAACACGTGCAGATATCCGGCGGCACCCAAGCGTTTCAACAGCCGCTTCAAAGGGATGCGACCCGCCTTGTCCGGCGCGAACGTCCAGACCTGCGCGCCGTTCGTTGACCACGCCGCCGCCTTTTTCCTGGCCGTTTCCGGCGTGGTCGCCACGATCGTCCGGTCAGCCGCATCATCGGTATACACCTGCACCGTGGCAGGGGTCCGCCCCGCGGCATCCACAATCACGCGCATCAGCTTATCGCCGCCCGGCAGGCGGCACAGGAGCGAGGGGTTGTCCGCACACACGGTTCCGGCGCCCGCCAGCATCACATCCGCCCGCCGGCGCATCCGCTGCACCTCGGCACGTGCGGCCTCACCCGTGACCCACTGGGAACAGCCCGTGCGGTCGGCGATACGTCCGTCCAGCGTCATGGCGAGCTTGACCGTCACGAACGGGTAGCCGGTCGCGATGTGCTTGGCGAACGGCGCGGTCAGCTCAAGAGCCTCGTCCTCGCACACGCCGTAAACCACCTCCACGCCCTGCTTCGTCAAGAGCTCCAGACCGCGCCCGCAATGGCAGCCGTTGGCGTCGCGACAGCCCACAACCACACGCGCGATCCCTTCCCTCACAATCCGGTCCGTACAAGGCGGCGTGCGCCCCGTCGTGCAGCAGGGCTCCAGCGTCACATAGAGCGTGGCTCCCGCCACAGTCTCACGGCAGGCGTTCAGCGCCTCGACCTCCGCGTGTGCGCAGCCCGCGCACAGGTGGCGCCCCTCGCCGAGCTTGCGGCCGTCCTTGACGACCACGGCGCCGACCGGAGGGTTGGGCCGTGTATGGCCCTCGCTCAGCCGCGCCAGCGTAAGCGCCCGCCGCATCCACTTTCTGTCTTGCGCCGCCTTAAACAGTTCGTTCATAACTATGATGACCACCACTTACAGCCGCTCCGGCTTCCTTACGTCCCAGAAGCCGTTTTTCGAATCATTCTGGATGCTGACTCCTGACTTCTGTTTTCTTCGAAATTACGTCCGCTTGATCTCTTTATTCAGCTTGTCGAGCACGCCGTTCACGAACCGGCCCGCGTCGGCGTTGCTGAAATACTTGGCGAGGTCGATCGCCTCATTCAGCACCACCGCGGGCGGCACATCGGTACAGTAAATCATTTCGTAAAACGCGAGCCGCAAGACGTTGCGTTCTACTGATCCCATGCGGTGCAAGGGCCAGTTCTGTGTGTAGGACTGCACCTTCACGTCCAATTCAGGCAAATGCCCGAGCACCCCCCGCACCAGATTCTCCGTGAACAGCCGGATCTTCTGAGGGGCCACGCGATCCTCAACCGACTTGGCAGAATCAGACACGACCTCCCGCTCTTTCTCCTCAGCCGCCTCCATCTGGCAGGTCCACTGCTGCCGCCAGAACTTCGGAATCGCCGCGTCGACATCCAGCCCGGGATTCAAATCTGCCTGAAACAGCATCTGCAGCGCCCATTCGCGCCCTTGTCTGCGAGTCGCCATGCTACATTTCCTTCATTAAACAAAACCGCGCGATAGAGGGAGGTCCGGAGTCAGAAGAAGACCGACGATGCTTTGAACCCTTCTGGGGTCTGCCTTCGCCGGCACTCCATCAAAGCGCTTTGAGCACGGCAGCCATTTCGATCGCGGACATCACGGCGTCCCAACCTTTGTTGCCCTGCTTAGTGCCTGAGCGCTCGAGCGCCTGCTCGAGATTCTGCGCGCACACAATACCGTTCAATACCGGCACCCGTGTGTCCAGCGCGATCTTGGACAGCGCCCGTGCCACCGTGCCGTTGATCAGATCGGCATGCGGCGTGGCGCCCTGAATCACCGTTCCCAACGCCACCACGGCATCAAACTTGCCAG